>JACQUT010000142.1 GCA_016267585.1 Cyanobacteria bacterium NC_groundwater_1444_Ag_S-0.65um_54_12 | reverse complement strand
CGTGTTCATGTTCATGGTGCTCATCATGCACATGTCGGTGCGCGTGCCACAGCGGCTGATGCACATGCTCGTGGTTGTGATCCTCTGCCACCATCATTCCCACTCCTGATGCCATGGCGCCGCCCGCTACCAAGATGAGCCAAGTGATTTCTTCTTGCAAGATAAAAGTGGAAGTGATGACACCGACAAAGGGAGCCGTGGCAAACAAGCTACCGGTTCTGGCGGTGCCCAGTTCGCGCAAAGCGAGAATGAAGCAGATCAAACTCAAGTTATAGCAAACGCCGCCCACCAAGATCGCTGCTCCGGTTTCGCTGAAGCTGGGCCAAGCGGCCCCCGTCCCACATGCTAGCAAGAGATTGATCAGACCAGCCACGGCTGCTTTGACAAACATGAGAATGAGCGGATCTTTAGCTGCTATCTTTTGCGTCAGATTGTTATCCATACCCCAGGAAAAGCAGGAAGCGACGATCGCCAGCATACCAATAATGGTGGTACCGCCAGCTTGCTCGGGAGCTACAGCGAGCAACAGGCTGCCACCCAGGATGGCTAACATCCCGAACGTTGACTGACGCGTCAAGCTTTCACCGAAGCAAAGAGCAATCAAGACCGTGAACACCATTTCCAGGTTCAATAGCAGCGAGGCCGCCATCCCCGAGGCATGATTCAGGCCATAGAGCAGAAAGGTCGTCCCCAGCATGCCACCGAAAAAAACCGAGCCAGCCAGGTAGGGTAAATCGGACCGGCAAAATGGCGCTTCTCGAACTGCCGTCCAGCGTTGCCAGACCAGCCGGCGGATCAGCAAGAGCATTAGCAAGATAAGGCCGGCACTCGTATAAATCAGGCCGGCGGCAGCCAAGGGTGAGATTTCACTGAACCACAGCTTGGCTAGCGGAGCCGAGATACCAAAGAGCAAAGCAGCAACGCTGGCCAGTAGAAACCCCCGCCAGGGCAATTTGTTGCTAGATGACACAATACCTCTATGGTAGGTGAAGGGCACGTATTTTACTGAAGTACTTGCGCCCCTCGTTAAATAATAACACTGTGCTGGCGACCAGCAGAGCCTTTAGTAGTTCAGTTGAACTAAGTGAAACTGTATGGAATAAGGCTTGCATAGGTGGTAGGTAGATTACTGCCAAGTGCAGGATGATTGCTGCTGCCAGTCCGTACCACATCCAGTGATTAGGCGGCAACTGGTAGATAGGTCTATCGAAAGAACGAAAGGAAAAAGCCGCCAGCCACTGAAAGAAGACGAGCGTAGAGAAGGCCATGGTGCGAGCTTTTTCGAGAGAGTCATCAGTCCAGAGCGCTTGCTGAAATATGAAAAGTGTGCCGATCGCCATGAGCGGGGCGGCTAGCAGTACGGAGTGCAGTATTTGTCGATCTATGAGGGGAGCGCGTGGCGATCTGGGTGGAATGTGCATCAGATCCGTCTGGGCGGTTTCTAATGCGAGCGTCTTGTCGAAAGCGCCATCGGTGATCAAATTGATCCAGAGAATCTGCACCGCGACTAGCGGCAAGGGTAGTCCTAACAACGTCGCCAACGAAACGGTGACGATCTCGCCGGCGTTGGTACTGAAAAGATAGGTCATGACCTTGCGCAGATTCTGAACTATCAATCGACCTTCCCTGATGGCGGCAACGATAGTGGCAAAATTATCGTCGGTGATCACGAGATCGGCGGCACTTTTTGCTACCTCGGTGCCAGTGCCCATGGCCACGCCTATATCAGCTTGCGACAGGGCAGGTGCGTCGTTTACGCCATCGCCCGTGACCGCCACGATATGTCCGCTGGTTTGCAGGGCCTTCACTATCCTGAGCTTATGCTCGGGATCCACCCGCGCATAAATAACTGTTCGCTCACAGCGCTGCAACAGCTCGGCGTCGGTCATCTCTGACAATTCGTTGCCATTGATCGCCTCTTGCGCTACTTCGTCAGATATTATTCCCATTTCTTTGGCGATCGCCTGGGCAGTGATCAGATGATCGCCCGTGATCATGACCACGCGGATTCCGGCCTCATGGCATTGATTGATCGCCATAATCGCTTCCGACCTGGGAGGATCCAGCATCCCGACCAGACCCAAAAACACCAGTTCGCCTGCTAGATGCGTCAGCTCAAGGTGATCTGCTTCCTTGGCCTCGGGCAGGTAACAAAAAGCTAGCACGCGCAGCGTTGCCGAAGCCATGGCGTTTCCTACCTGCTCTATTTCAGCACTGGTTGCCGGATCGAGCGGGCGAAGCTGGCCATTTGGTTCCTGCACCATTTTGGCCATAGGCAACAAGCGCTCCAGCGCGCCCTTCGCGAAGACAACTAGCTGGCCGCTACCAGAACGATGAAGTGTTGCCATCCAGCGGCGTTCGGAAGTATAGGTTATTTCTGCCAAGCGTTCCCAGTAAAGATCTAGCCCGGCTTTGGCAGCCAGGGCCAGCAGGGCTCCTTCTGTCGGATCACCGCGCACCCGCCATATGCTGTCCTGCTCGACCAGTTCGGCATCGTTGCAAAGCAAAGAGGCAGTCAGCAACTGCCAGAGCGCGCTGTCAGCTTGCCAAGCTATCGGTGCTCTTGCCTCGCTCGTGGTGATCGCTCCGAAAGGTTCGTAACCATTCCCGGTGACCGCGTAGCTTCGTCCGGGCAAAAAAATCCGACGCACGATCATCCGATTTTGTGTGAGGGTGCCGGTTTTGTCAGTGCAGATGACTGTAGCGGAACCAAGTCCCTCTACCGCCGGGAGATGGCGTACCAGGGCATTATGTTTTGACATGCGCCATACACCGATCGCCAGAAGCACAGTCAATACAATCGGTAGACCTTCTGGAATGGCCGATACCGCCAGGCTTAGCGCGAGCATGAACATTTCGAGGAAGGGTATCTGGCGGATCAGGCCCAGGGTAAGCAGTGCAGCCATGATCCCTATCACCAAGAAGGCGAGCTGCCAGCTAAACTGCCGGATGCGTCCTTCCAGGGGTGGACGTATTTCTGCTTGGGCCACGCGTCCAGCAATCCGACCGACTTCGCTGGCTAGTCCGGTTGCAACGACCACGGCTCGCCCCTTGCCGCGGGTGATGACGGTATTCATGTAAACCATATTCGTGCGATCGCCCAGTGGCAGTTCTGGTGTCGTTAACGGCTGTGTCGTCTTCAGCACCGGTAGCGACTCACCAGTCAGTATGGCTTCATCCACCTCCAGATCGTCAGTGCGTAATAGTCTGCCGTCAGCTGCCACCAAGTCGCCGACAGCCAGGAGTAGAATATCTCCAGGAACCACTTGACTGGCAGGAAGCTCGTAGGGTTCGCCTTGTCGCAATACCGTAGCCTGGGGGCTCGTCATGCGCCGCAAGGCTGTCAGAGCTGCTTGAGCTTTGCGCTCCTGAAAATAGCCGATTACAGCGTTCAACAGCACCAGTCCCAGAATTACTGTGACATCCAAGTGCTTCTCCAGCATGAGAGCAATGAACGCTGCCACTAGCAAAATATAGATGAGCGGGCTTTTGAATTGCCGCAGGAAAACCGTTATGCTCGAGACCTCTGGTTTGATGTCCAATTCGTTAGGGCCGAACTTTTCTAAACGTTGCCCGGCGGCGGTTGAAGCTAATCCATGCTCGCTGGCAGCTAAAGCTGCCATGGCTTCCTCGGCGGTTAGCGCATGCCATGGTCCGTCCGGTGGAGCCAGCTGATCATGCATGGGGGCTCGTACCTCGCTCAAGGCAGTTGCTATATTATTATTTTGACGATCTCTAGCCGGGCGCAACTGCCAAGGCGGCTAAAATTGGCTATTTTTTCAATCTAGGGAAACACGTAGTAACGTAGCGGAGCCACCCCGGCCGATTCTATGCCCAGTACCTGAGCGGTGCGCTGTGAGAGGTCGAGCTGGCGTCCCCGAATGTAGGGTCCCCGATCAGTGACCCGTACCAGAACTGCTTTGCCATTTTTCGGATTACTCAGCAACAACAGCGTGCCTAGCGGCAACGTGCGGCTGGCCACCGTGAAATCCATCTTGTCAAAAGGCAGACCGTCAGCTGCAGTACGCCCATGGAAAAAGCCACCGTACCAGGAAGCTACTGCCAGACTACGTTTTACGCCTGGCATACCGCCACGGCTTACCTGGTGAATTAGCGGTATGCCGCCCAGTGCTCGGCGCAGACTGTCGATGGCCGCTAGCGTGAATTCTGCTGGCTTCATCCCTTGTGTCTTGGCCAGCAAACTGTCGACGGTCAAAATTGTAGCGGTGCCGCAACGAATCATAAAATTACGACCGCGCTTACCAGGAGTAATGATGTCACTGCGCAAAATACCGCTCTGCCAAAGCGCGTTCAAGCGCTGGGCCGCTTCTCTGGCGCGTGCTGCCCAATCTCCACGAAAGCTCCAGGCCACTCGATCTGACACCATCACGTAGCTCGCAGCGCGACCTGCTTCGTCAGTCGCAACGATCCAAGAGGCATAATTATCAGGAGGCAAAAGGGCATCAGTGACCTCCGCACTGCTGCTAGCCTCGCTGGCCAGCGCTGGTGAAGCTGACAGGCAAAAAATCATGCCGCTGAGCAATCGCCCGAACAATACTTTATTACCTTTCCAGGAGCACAACCGCCTGGGCAGCGATTCCTTCTCGGCGTCCCAATGTCCCTAGCTGATCGGTAGAGGTTGCCTTGACGCTGACCGTTGCCAGGTTGACTTCCAGCGCGCTAGCTAATGATTGGCGCATGACCGAGATATGAGGACCCAAACGTGGCTCCTGGGCAATGATAGTGGCATCAATATTACCTACCCTCCAGCCATTTTTTCTGACCAGATACCTCACTTGCCTTAGCAGATCGAGGCTGCAGGCACCTCGGAACCGCGGATCACCAGGTGGGAAATAGCTTCCCAGATCACCTAGCGCCAGAGCTCCGAGTAAAGCATCCATCAGCGCATGGGTAAGCACATCGGCATCAGAATCGCCTGCCAGTCCTCGTTCATGGGGGATGGTAATGCCACCCAGAATTAGCGGTCGATCAGCGACCAAGGCATGCAGGTCGAAGCCGGTACCAATGCGAACTGTTGTCACTATAGCTAACGATTTCCTCTAACAGATTAAGAGAGTGTTGGGTTAACCTGAACAATGACGTCAACGGCAACGCGGCTGTTTCCGTGGCATTACCGTTAGAAGGTAACAGCAGTACCCAGTACAAATTGTTCGTGGGTGAGATTACTGGCCTTGGCAGCGGAAGTGGGTGAGGAGAAAAAGGCGTTATTGCCAGACGAAAACTTTCCGCCATCGTATTGCAAAAAGACACGCGGCAAGGCGGGATGAGGTTGGACTT
>JACQUT010000162.1 GCA_016267585.1 Cyanobacteria bacterium NC_groundwater_1444_Ag_S-0.65um_54_12 | reverse complement strand
GTTGTAGACATTGATCAATAAAGGCGCTAAACCCAGAATAAGCCAAATCAGCACCTCTATTATGTAATCCAAGATCGGAGTTTCGGTGGGCGGTAAAGGTGGATTAGCGGAAGCCATAGGGGTGGAGGTAACTTCTGTACTCATCTTGGCATTTTACACCCTGGAGCTGATTCACGGACACTGCTAGATCTGCTAAGCTAGTGAGCGAAAGGAGTCGTCACGCTGCTAGCGGCCCCCAGCTGATTGACTGACACGCATGGGCTTGACATGATTGACGGATATCGCTTTGTCCATGCTGCTGATCTTCACCTAGATACGCCTTTCGCCGGGCTAGGTCAGATAGCACCTCACTTACAAACCAGGTTGAGCGACGCCTCGCTGGAAGCTTGGGATAATCTGGTAGAGCTGACTATCCACCAGAATGCTGCTTTTTTGCTGCTAGCTGGCGATCTATATGATGGTGCCCAGCGCGGGGTCAGGGCACAGCTGCGCCTACATAGCGGTTTGGAAAGGTTGAGCGGCAAGGGTATTCAGACTTTCATCGTTCATGGCAATCACGATCCTGTAGAGGGCTGGTCAGCTATCAACGACATCCGCAATTGGCCACCGGGCGTCACGATCTTCGCTGCTAGAACGGTTGATGCAGTGCCGGTGCGGCAAGGTGAAACAACGCTTGCCATGGTGCACGGTATGAGTTACCCTGAGCGCTACGTCACGGAAAACCTCGCGTTACGTTACCAGCGTGGCACCGAACCAGTATTGCATATCGGTTTATTGCACTGTAATGTCGGGAGCAATAGCAACCATGCCAATTACAGTCCCTGCTCGATAGACAATCTCAAACACGCCGGCATGGACTACTGGGCCCTGGGACACGTGCATGCCAGAAAGATCTTGAGCCACTACCCTGACTGGATCGTCTATCCTGGGAATCTGCAGGGGCGCAGCCATAAGCCTTCCGAAACTGGCCCCAAAGGTGCACTGGTAATCGAAGTGAAAGGAGCGACCATCCAACCGCCACGGTTCATACCGCTCGATCGGGTTCGCTTCGAGCTTGGCAATTTCGATATCTCCGGAGTGACTGACCTGCCTACTCTGCGCAAAGAACTATCACAGTGGGGCCAGAGCAAGCTTGCTGAACATGGCGATCGCCTCCTCTTGTTGCGCGCAGTCCTGCTAGGATGCGGCGAAGTGCAACGTACCCTGGCGCGTTCTGGTGTACCAGGAGAGCTGCTGCAATATTTACGCGAGGAACAACAAAATAATGAATCCCGCCTTTGGTGGGACACGATCGAAGACCACACCAGGTCGCCGTTAGATCGCGCAGCGCTTCGCTTACGTGATGACTTTTACGGCATGCTCGTACAGCAAGCTGAAAAACTGCTGCTGGATGCAGAAAGTACCGACAGCTTTGTCACCAGGTCAATGGATGAAATCGCAAGCCTGCTAGACAAAGAACGTCTGAAAGAGTTCATGACTGCCGATACGGAACCCTCGGAATCGTCAGCCGCCTTGCTGGAAGAAGCGCTAGCCATGGCTCTCGATCGGTTTTACCAAGAACTGGCGACATGAAGATACGCCGCTGGTATATCGATGGTTTCGGCATTTTTCACGATACCGAGGTAGCTGACCTTCCGGATGGGCTCACCGTACTGGTGGGTCCTAATGAAGCTGGCAAGAGCACTTTGCTGGATTTTTTACGTTGGATGCTTTTTGCCAGTAACAAATCCCGGAAGGTGAAACCACTGCACGGTGGCCGGCTTGGTGGCCGACTTTGGTTAGAAGGTCCATCTGGCATTTATCAGATTTCTCGCTACGAGATCAGTGCCAAAAAATTGCAGAGCGACATCACGCGCCCGGATGGTGAGCCCGGCACTGCAGCCGAACTCATCGATCAGCTAGGCCGTGCCGATCAGACGCTCTTCGAAACAGTTTACGCTTTTAGCCAGTTCGAGCTCCAGTCTTTCGCCAATCTGAACCAAGAACAAGTGCGAATTCGGCTTTTCTCATCCAGTATCACCGGTGCGGGACGCACGGCTGCCGAAGTGCTAGAAACACTGAAGAAAGAACGTGACAGCTTGCTGAAAACTCGCAGTGGTCGTATCTACGAGCTCGTGAAAGCTATCAAGGAGGTACAACGTCGAATCGCACAGGCGAGAGCCAGGGCTAGCAGCTATCCGCAACTTTACGCAGCGACGCTAGCCGCCGAAGCCGAGGTGGAACGGCTAGAGAATGAGGTAATGCTTGCCAAAGCACAAAGAGCGGAACTGGAACATCTGCAACGACAACGCTTGAGACAATTGTCAGAATTGCAAGCCAATTGTACAGACCATGTTCGGGAACTAACTAGCTTGGAATGCTCCATTCCGGTTCGCCAAGCTCTGCTGGGATTCCCGCGCTGGACTCTCGAACTTATCATGGGTACAAGTGCAATCGCTGTATCCCTGGCTATTTGGCGCTGGCTCGTGGGCGATCGCCTTGGCGCAGCAATATTCGGGTTCAGCGGAATCCTGGGGCTTTTGTCGAGCGGTATCTTGTTCACTATGAAACGACGCCAGCGACGCAACGCTCGCGATCTTGAAATAAGGATGCGAAAAGATTCCGCTCTGGTCCATGCCAAGATCAGAGACCTAGCTGAAGATCTAGCTGACATGAAACAGCGAGCGCAACTCCAGGAACAAATAAGGAGTCTGGAGGCGCAGATTGCTGCCCGTATCGGATCCGGTGAACTGACTCAAGCATTGCGGAACGAATTGACAACCGGCGAAATAGCGTGCTGGGATCTGGCACTGGCAGCAAGCGAGCTGCAAGTAACAGCATTGCAAAATGAGCGGAATTCCAAGATAGAGGCACGGTATGAAGTCCGTTTGGCGCTGAAAGATCTAGAAGCCACCGCAGACGTCGTTACTTTGGAGACACAGCAAGAAGCACTCTTGGAGCAAATGCGCCAGGCTATCCGGAGCTACCAGGTCTTGAGCCTGGCGCAGCGCCTCATTGAGCATACGCTAGCTCGCTTTGAAGAAGACCAGCAACCGGCAGTGTTAAATAATGCCGCAGCGCTCTTTTCGCAAGTTACCCAAGGAGAATACAGCAAGTTACAACAGAGAGAAAATACCCTTTACATAATTGATCGTTTTGGTGGCCAGCGTGGTCCGGAAGTCTTGAGCACCGGTACGGCACAGGAGTTATATGTCTGCTTGCGTTTGAGTTTGATTCAAAACAACATAGAGCGTGGCATATCGCTACCCGTCATCATGGATGACGTATTCGTCAATTTCGATCCCGAACGGGTGCGTCGCATGGCGGCGATAATGGCCGCTTTCGCGGCTAGCCAGCAAATCCTCTTGTTTACCTCTCAACCTGCCTTGGCAAACATGCTAGAAGCTGAATTGCCAAGCCTGAAGCGCATAGAACTGTCACGTTATGCTGGTGCTGCTGGGCCAGCT
>JACQUT010000151.1 GCA_016267585.1 Cyanobacteria bacterium NC_groundwater_1444_Ag_S-0.65um_54_12 | reverse complement strand
GCCCGGCCAGCGTCGGCACCGCCAAGTCGCGTGCACCGGGAGCCCGCACACTGGTCAAGCTGACAGCACTAGCGTAGGTTTTCTCGCTCGTTTTGCCGCTTTTTTTTGCCGCTTCGAGTAACAGTCCAAGAATCGGGGGAAGTGGAGCATAAGGTAGCGAACCCGCTGGAAGATAGCTGAAGCGATCGCTGGCCTGCAACATAGCACCCGCTACTCGGTCTTCTTGCGTTATTCCAAAAGGTACCATCGCACTGGCCCAGCTACGAAAACGCGCCAAATTTTGGGCATACGATTCCGAATAGCCTGGTGTAATACCTGACGGCCAGCAGAACCTGGCCAATTTGCCAGGTGGCAGTTCGATTACCAGAGAATCATTCGCTGGCACCAGCCGGACATGATATTGCGGTGATGGCAGTGCCAAGAGCAGCGGTGGTTGCGGGGTTAGCGGATCATAAAAGAGAATCCAGGGTTCGACCCACTTCGGCCGGACAGCGCGCCGGATATCAGAGGTGACTACTCCCCAGCGGTCGATCCACATGGCTGTCAGCTGTCTAGCTGATGGTACACTTAGCTGCACCGAGCAGGACGCTTCCCGGGGCTCGATAGCGAAGCCCGGATAGGCTAGCGGATAATACAGTTTGAAATGGGATCCGGTTTCCTGCTCTACCCGCAGCGCCTTGCCAATCGGTGAGAGGTATTCTAGCGCTACGAGATCGAGCTTGCCTGGTCGGCCAAAGGTGCCGCTCAGGGGTTGCGGAACGGCGATGGTCTTGACTCCAGTAAAGCCGGTCGGCGAAAGCGTACAGGTCAGCAATCCTTCCTGGTGCTGGCGGCCAAATCTGCCAAACGTCAGCAAGCGCTCCGATTTGGCCAGGGAGCGCTCTACCCTTGCCAAGGTAGCTACTGCTGGCTGTAGCACTTTGCTTACCTCTTTTGCCGCGCTGCCAGCTGCTAACATCCGGCGCGCGCGCGCTGCTTGCCGCGCCAGGTCAGCTATTTGCTCATTAGAACCGCCCAAGTAGGCTGCTAGCTGATCGGCTCTACGCAAGACCTGCCGGGCTCGATCCTCATGTTCATAGGTGGCGGATAAAGGCAGCAACCGGATGGGACCTCGTGGGATGCCTACTTGCGCTCGCCCCGGGAAACTGGTGAGCCGAAAAGCGAGGACATTGTATTCTGGACCAAGCAATGACGCTGGCAAAGTGATGGTTTGACGTTGCACGTAAGGGGGATCGGTTTCACCCTTGCATTCGCCGAGCCATACGCCATTAAGGTATACCGAAACATTACCCTCGATGCCGCCGAAATCCAGACGGGAAGCTAATCCTGCGGTTCCTGGCGCGGTAAGGAAACGAAAGCGATACCAGGCTACGGGATTACGGAGCAGCTCAGGCGAAACGGCGGCGCGCGCCACCCAGTTGGTGTCATCGAAATCGGTTTGTGCCAGGGCTTCCCCATCTTTACCGCTTACCCGCCAGGTCAGCCTGCCAATATCTATGGCCGACCATGGCCCCAGCTCGGGTGCCGGTATGATTTCTTCCAAGATTGCCACCTCTTGGGCTGAGCTTACTTGATAGCATGACAAACTCAGGACGGCTGCCAGGGAAACAGCGGTTGTTAACCGTGTAGCGGCCAAATGAGTTTCCTCAATTGTCATGCTTTATACTGTTCACCCGGCGGCGGCTGCTCGGGCGCCAGTGGCAAAGTAAAAGTGAAACAGGTTCCCTGGCCCGGCTGGCTATCGAGTTTCAGTTTGCTACCGTGCAGTTCGGCCAGTGCCTTGGTTATGGTAAGCCCCAGGCCAGTTCCGCCTTTATTGATCGCACCTGGCCAAAATCGCTCGAACACTTGTTTTTGCTTGTCAGGCGGTATCCCTGGGCCATTATCTTGGATTGCTAGTACCATGCGCTTGCGCGATCGCCCACTTACGCTGCCAGTCACGCTGATCGAACCACTCTCTGGTGTAAATTTGCTCGCATTGGAAAAAAGGTTTACCAGAATCTGACGCAAACGTAGCGGGTCTGCCAGCACTAGCGGCAAAGCTGCAGGCAATTCAACAGTGAATGCTTGCTGTTTCCTGGTAAGCATGGGTTGTATCACCAGCTGCGCCTCGCTGATAATTTCACCCAGATCTACCGCTTCTAGACATAACTCGATGGCTCCAGCATCGAGTTTGGCCAAATCCAGCGCAGCATCCAGCAAATTTCTCATATGATTTACACTTTGCCCGATAATGCGCAAGTATTCGAGATATTCAACCGGCAGTTCGGTACCGAGCTGCTCTGCTAACAACTCAGTACAGCCACCCAACGCCATCAGCGGGGTGCGAAGCTCATGCGCGAAGGCCGCATTGAACTCATTACGACGGCGTTCTAGCAGTTCTAATCGTCGATTGTGCTCGCGCAATTTACCCAATTCAGTTTCCGCGCTGCTGCGCAACCGCTCTTCCTGACGCTCCGCGCGCAATTGAGCAGTCAAAAGCAAAAACTCCTGCGCTTGATTAGCCAGCTTTTCAAAATTTGCTCCGCGCAAAGTTTGGGCTATTTCCAAAGGAAGACCAAGCATGGCGAAAGACGTCAGGCCAGCTTCCTCGGTCTCCACTGCCCAGGCCTCGGCCAGTGCGGCCAAACCTTGCGGCGCCAGCTCACGGCACAGCTCGCGCACCAAGGCTTCGGCTCGTGAAAGCAGAGCTTCAGCAATACTGCCCGATGTTCGCTCTGACCATGCCGACATGGCATGCTGGCATAACGCTGCTGAAGGCTGACTATCAGGTATCGCTCCGCTACCTGTGGTTTTCTTGCGCGATCGAGTTGCCATCGTTTACTCTCGTACCCTACCGCCAGCTTACCTTCACGGCCGAGGATGGCTCTTATTATAAATATCTCGGAGTCGCGATGCGGTGACATGAGTATAGATCTGCGTGGTAGATAACGAGGAATGGCCGAGCAGTTCCTGGACGGCCCGCAAATCGGCACCGCCTTCCAGCAAGTGCGTAGCGAAGCTGTGTCTTAGTACGTGTGGCGTAACCTCCTTCAGAATACCGGCAGCAAGTGCATGGCGCGCAATCAGGCGTTGAATGGAACGAACGGTCAGTCTATGCCCACCCGGATTAAGAAGAAGGAAAGTATCTGGTGAGCCGTCCCGGCCATTATTACCGGCACGCGCTGCCAAAATGGGTCGTCCGTCTTGCAAATAGCGTTCCAGTATAGCCAGCGTGCTGGAATCGAGTAACACGACGCGTTGCTTTCTACCCTTGCCTTCTATGATGATTTCGGCCAAGCCACTCTCATCGGACCGCAATTCCGTAACGTCAGACAGCTTGATAGCGGCCAGCTCGGCCACGCGCAGTCCGGTAGCATAGAGTAGTTCCAGCAGAGCTCGGTCACGCAAGCCTTGCGGTGTTCTGACATCGGGTGCCGCCAGCAGAGCTCTTACTTCTTCTCGATCCAGAAAGCGGGGCAACCGGTGCCCGAGCTTGGGGGTGAGAACACCTTTGGTGGGATCTTTTTTTAACACCCGTTCCCGAGCCAGGTAGCGATAGAAGGCCCGTACCGCAGCCAGCTTCCTGGCACGCGAGGCCGGCGCTAATCCTAGCCGTAACAGATGATGAGCGAAACGCCTGATAATTGTTGAATCAGCGCTCGCCAGCTCCCGGTTAGCAGCATTGGCCTCATCATGCGGTGCAGCTACCGCGGCTTCTTGCCAAAAAGTAATGAATTGTTGCAAGTCACGCCGATAGGCAATTACCGTGTTGGGAGAAAAGGCGCGCTCGACATCCAGATAGAGCATGAATCCTTCGACCCATTCCATGGCTAGTACTTCTCTGTCAACGCCTGGCCGTTGGCAGGCTCACTTGATTTGTCCATGCTTCCGCCTGCCTTGACCAGACCAGCTAACAGCAACAATTGACCGGTTGGCTTGATCGGCACTTCATGATGCTTACGGCAGCGCGGCTCGTAGGAATCACTGGCGCCTATCAACACCACCGGATCGTCCCAGCTAGCTGGGACGCCATTGCTGAGGCGTTGACTGCGAGTGGCTGGTCCGCCACAGATCACACAAATAGCCGTCAGCTTTTCGACCACTTCTGCCACCGCCAATAATTGTGGCATGATCGCAAAAGGCTCGCCACGAAAATCCATGTCCAAGCCAGCGCAGATCACGCGCCTGCCATCATTGGCCAGGGCATGTACCAGATCTAGTAGCCCTTCTTCGAAGAACTGTACTTCATCGATTGCCACTACATGAGTATCCGCCGCGACCAGATGGTAAATTTCCGCGACCCCTTGGGCTCTTACCGCCTGGTAACGTAAACCGGTATGCGAAGAAATGTCCGCGGGATAATAGCGCGTATCGATTAGCGGCTTGAAAGCCTGAACTCTCTGGCGAGCGATTTCGGCTCTGCGCACTCTGCGGATCAACTCTTCCGTCTTGCCACAATACATGGAACCGCAGATCACCTCGATCCAGCCGG
>JACQUT010000150.1 GCA_016267585.1 Cyanobacteria bacterium NC_groundwater_1444_Ag_S-0.65um_54_12 | reverse complement strand
GTACTAACGCACCGTTCTTGGCCGGTATTACCGCCGAGGTTGACATGTTGCCCAGAACGCTGACGCTAAATAGCAAAATCAGGCAATAAAAAGCGCGAAAAACCAAACGCATACCGGTAGGCCTATCCTCTGGCTGGCAGGGTCTGGGCATCCACCCAGGCAAGATACGGCGGCGAGACGAATTCGACCGGAATGATAACGATTTCCGGAACTTCATAAGGATGCAGTTCACGCAACCGCTCGATCAAGCGAGTCGTCAGATCATCATGCGTCTTCAGCAGCAGCATGATTTCCTGGTCGGTCTGAATTGCTCCATCCCACCAATAGCGACTTTCTAGCGGCCCCAGCAAATTCACACAAGCAACGAGGCGTTCTGCCAATAGCGTGGTGGCAATTCGCTCGGCACAATCTACCGGTAGGGTACTTAGACAGATCCTCATTGGGTATAAGAATAGTCAATATGATGCAGTATGTCGATGTGGCGACCGCCCGCGACCACCCGATGCGACACCGTGACACTCTCAAGAGCATTCCCGGACACGGTCTCGGTCAGCGGACACGGACCAAGAAACCTCGCATGACGGCAGCTCGTTCCAGAGTTTGCCAGCTGCTACTGGTGCAACCGTTACTGACCGGCGCAGCAGCCACCACCAGTATTTTCGATTTCGTAAACGAGCACATTTTTGTCCACGCCAAGCTCAATGGCCAACCTGGTATCTGGCTGCTCGATACCGGTTCCAACCTTTCCGTGATTTCACCGCGGGCCGCCGCGCTGTCTGCTTGCCCAGCAGTAACAGCACGGGCCCAGCAAGATCCCTACGGTATTACCCGCTTCGTCTCGGCAAAAAAAATAGAACTGGCCAATGTCGGAGCGCCGCTCGACGTCATCGGCATTCTGCCACGGTTAGCTGATAAGGTGTTACGTAACGATGGCATCTTCATAACCGGAATCCTGGGTTTTGATTGGTTAAGCCGCTTTGTGGTGCAAATAGATTACCGACATAATAGTATCGCCCTCTTACCACCGCGATCTCCGGCTTTGCCAAGAAAGTCTGCCAAGGTGATTCCGCTAGAAGTGCTAGGCGGTGTACCAGTAGTTCCAGTTTCTGTCAATGGCGGACCCGCGCACCGTTGCTTGATCGATACCGGTGCCAACCTGGTTAATATTCGCTGGGGAATGGCAATCAGCTCTGGCATTCACCGCAATGATCCGGGACTCAAAGCTGGTCCTAGAGTAGCTGGTCTGACTGCTACGGAAATGACACAAGCTATCGTATTGAAACAGTTAGCGCTAGGCAGCGTTATTTTCAAGAACCTGGAAGTCTCCTTATACGATAAGACAGCGATTCCTTGGCTTCACGGCAACATCGGGAACAGTCTTCTCAAATCATTCAAGGTCACCTTGGATGCCACCAATCGTCAATTAGTATTGGAGTGACTGATCAGGTAACCGCAACTCTGGTAGAATCCCCTGAAGTGAGTACTGGAAAGCTTACGAGCCCTAAAAGGCGAGCCACCCGTAAAAGGCGTGGCGGGCCGGTATTATGGTACTGGGCTACTTTTGTGCTATGTGCCGGTGTTTCCTTTGCTGCCGGTTTTTGGTTTACCTACAGCTATCTGAGCCAGGTTGGCGTGCATGACTTGACATCGGCTCTCGTTCCGACCGCTGCGCCATCGCTTGCGCCAGAAACCAATCATGCCAATACCAATGAGGGAAAGCGTCCTTTGCCCTATGCCACGCCGCAAGACCTTTTTGCTGCCGAGCCATCTCCTACGCCTTGGCAACCTGAATGGCAACCTACTGGGCCACCACCATCACCCACCCCCATGATTCCTGCCATAGTCACCGATACCGCGCCACCAGCTACTGAACCGACCGAAGAGCCCACTCCAGAACCGACGCCGGAAGATATCTACCGGGTGCAAGTGGGGTCTTATGATTCGCGAGAGAGTGCGGAAGCGATGGTTCAAGAGCTTTTAGCAGCTGGCATCCAAGCAGTAGTCGTTTCAGATCAAACGAAGTACCATGCTCAGGTAGGCGCTTTTAGCAGCAAGGAACGTGCTTTGGCGGTGGCTGACGAAGTAAATGTCAAAGGTTATAGCGTTACCATCCGGCATTGACTTCTGAATAGTTCAGTGCAATTCTCGCCATTTTAGTTTACCAGACAATAATATGATGAAAAATGAAAAAGAGGAGATTACCAATGGTAGAGGCGATACAGGTCGACACGATGGAGCGGGTGGTCTCCCTGTGCAAGCGTCGCGGCATAATCTTGCAATCGAGCGAGATCTATGGCGGTCTAGCTTCTTGCTGGGACTACGGTCCTTACGGAGTGTTGCTAAAAAATAACGTGAAGCGAGCCTGGTGGCGCACGGTTGTCCAGGCGCGTGAAGATATGGTAGGACTAGATGCTGCCATTCTCATGCGTCCTGAGGTTTGGCATGCTTCCGGTCATATCGAGACTTTTCACGATCCGTTGGTCGATTGTAAGTCATGTAAGCAGCGCTTTCGTGCCGATCAGTTGATCAGCGCAAACTGTCCGGTTTGTGGTGGTGAATTGACCGAACCGCGTAATTTTAACCTCATGTTCAAGACCTTCATGGGGCCAGTAGAAGATTCGGCAGCGCTAGTGTATCTTCGACCAGAAACTGCCCAGGGGATCTTTGTTAATTTTCGCAACGTCATGACGGCAACCCGCCGAAAACCACCCTTTGGCATCGCCCAGATCGGGAAGGCCTTTCGCAACGAAATTACCCCGGGGAATTTTACTTTCCGCACTCGGGAATTTGAACAAATGGAAATCGAATACTTTTGTCCGCCCGAGGAGGCAGATGCCATCTGGGAGCGCTGGGTCGAAGAGCGTTTTCGTTGGTACCGGGATCTAGGCATCCGGTCGGAGCAGCTCAGAAAACGTCAGCAGTCTGCTACCGAGCTTGCTCATTATGCCAGAGCGACCGTCGATATCGAATACCGTTTCCCCTTCGGCTGGTCAGAGCTAGAAGGTATCGCTAACCGCACCGATTATGACCTGGCCCAGCATTCCAGACATTCTGGCCAAGACCTCAGTTATTTTGACGAGGAGACCAAACAGCACTACTTACCATATGTAGTAGAGCCATCCGCCGGGGCAGACCGGGCTACCTTGGCTTTCTTGGTTGATGCCTTCGCGGAGCAATCGGACGATAAGGGAGAAATTCGCACTGTGCTGCAACTGCATCATCAACTGGCACCCATCAAGGTAGCAATATTACCGCTTTCCAAAAAACCCGAGCTAACCGAGCCGGCTCGCCGAATTGCTGAAGCGCTCCGCGCCTGGTGGACCGTGGAATTCGACGTTACTGGCTCTATAGGCAAACGCTATCGCCGTCAAGACGAAATAGGTACCCCTTATTGTTTGACGCTCGATTTCGCGAGCCTGGATGACCACGCCGTCACCATTCGTGATCGCGATAGCATGTGCCAAGAACGTGTACCAGTAGTAGATGTGATCCCCTATCTGCAGGAAAAGCTAGCAACCAAGATTACCAATCTGCAATCCGACACTATTTTTAGCAAGTGAGCAATCATGATAATCACGCACCCATGGTAAGAGAGCGTAGGCGAATGTACCTGCGCTGTGCGAGTTGTTGGTTTGTTAATTTGCTATTCGCCTGTCTGGCGATTGTGCTCTTGCCAGCCAGCGGATCTGCTGATTCTGGTCAATCAACCGAGACCCCAGTTTATGATAACCTGCGCACTACCAACCGGCCCGCAAAGCGCAATCACTATCGACCGGTAAAACTGAAAATCGGCTTTGTGCCATCAGAAAACGTAGCACAAATGTATCGGAAAGTAGCGCCACTGGTAAACAATTTGCGGAATGCCCTGGGATTGCCAGTAGTGCCGTTCGTTGCCACTGATTACCCGGGTGTCATAGAGGCCATGCGAAGCCAGAAGCTCGATGCCGCTTTTCTGGCTCCCGGAGCTTATGTAATAGCGGAAAAAACCGCTAACGCCAGGCTATTGCTCAAGACCATACGCCATGGCCGAGATGTTTTCTATTCGGCCATCATAGTACGACGAGATTCGGGGATTCGTAGCATAAAAGATCTGCGTGGCAAGCGTTTCGCCTTTGGTGATCCAGCCAGCATGGCTGGAGCGATCTTCCCCAAGGTGTTATTGAAAACTAATGGTATCGATCCGCAAAAAGACCTGCGCCAGCTGCCGCCTAGCGGTCATGACGTGACTGTTCTGGCGGTCTTTAACCGCCAAGCAGATGCTGGCGCAGTGTTCGCTAACGACCCGGACGGCAATTCAGGCGCTTGGAACTATTTCCTCAAGACCCCCGAGGAACGCGCGCAGATCATGGTGATAG
>JACQUT010000144.1 GCA_016267585.1 Cyanobacteria bacterium NC_groundwater_1444_Ag_S-0.65um_54_12 | reverse complement strand
GTGATCGATTGGGGCATACAACTCTGTAACGCTCTATCTTACCTTTACGAGAAGTGGCAATTGGTACACCGTGATATCAAGCCTGCCAATATTATCATCAGTCCTTCCGGCCAGTTGAAGATCACGGATTTCGGCCTGGCGCGCGTCGCATTGCATCCGGAAATTACGCAAACCAAGATGATGCTGGGGACTATAGTATACATGCCGCCAGAGCAACTACTAGATCCCACTACTGTCGATAATAGAGCAGATATCTTTGCGATAGGGGCTGTGCTATTCAAAGCGTTAACCGGTAATTTGCCATTTGCAGCAGAAGATGTATCAGGAATGGCGCATCGCTTGCTCTACGATACTCCGGATGATCCGCAAGAACTGAACCCGTTGCTGCCGCCAACGCTGGCGAAGATTGTCATGCATTGCTTGGCGAAAGATGCTGATGAACGCTATCCTTCAGCACGAGCGCTGGCAAGCGATCTGCAAAATGAGCTAAAGAATCCCGCTATTTATTTAGCTCAAGGCCGCTGCCATGCTGAGCGCCAGGAATGGAAAGATGCTACTCATTGCTTCCAGCAAGCTGCTGCGCTTGACGGCGACAGTGCCGAGGCCTGGTTTGATCTGGGTAATGCTTTGGAGGCGCAAGAACAATGGGCCCCAGCGTTCGATTGCTTCCTTAAGGTGATCCACGCCGATCCTTCGGCGATCGCCGCTTATCGCAGATTAGGAAAAGCTTACCGCCGGCGTGGTGATGATCACGCTTCTCTGGAGGCTGCGCTGCGGATGACCGAACGAGCCTGGACGCTGGATCCCACCGACCTGGCTACTTCTCTGGAGCTAGTAGCGCTGCGGTGCCAGCTAACGCAATATGTCGATGCACTGGAATTGGCAGAAGATCTGACGCGCCGTCACCCTGATTGTTCGCGAACTTTCCTGGAGCTAGGACGGATACTATATCGTTTGGCACGACGAGAAGAAGCTTTGGCCGCTTTTCGTACCGCTCACCAGTTAGAGCCGCGGGAGTTTGCCGCGCTCTTCAACCTGGCGACGATTTTGTTCGAGCTACGACAAATAGCGGAAGCAGAGGATCTTTTCCTCAAGGCGGTCGCATTAGAAGTAAATCATACGGCCGCTCAGCACAATCTAGCGCTGTTGTGGTTCGAGCAACAACGTTATCAAGAGGCGGCAGAACTGCTGCAAGCTATTATTGAACGGGATCCCAACCCGGCTTCTTATGAGTTGCTTGGTCTGGTACTGATAGAACAGCAACGGTTACCGGCAGCGCTCGCATGTTTGCAACATGCGCTTGATCTAGGTGGTAGCTGGGAAACTCGCTTGACCATGGCTAGAACGCTAGCGCACTGCTTCCGTTATCAAGAGGCTATCGGCTCATTGCAAGTGAGTATAAATATTGCCCCGGCGGAGCGGCGGGCTCCTTTGTTCTTCTTGTTAGCGGATCTGGCCATCAGGAGCGGTAATCCAGTAGAGGCAAACAAAGCATTGAGAAATTGCTTGGCCGAACATCCTGCTGCCGAGCTGGCTGCCCAAGCGCAAAATCTGCTGAATACCCTGCATTCCTCCATGCCGGGCGCGAAATCCATGCCGCGAGCTAGCAGCCACCCACGTCGCCGCCGCAGACAACATATTTTTGGCAAGCCGCTGCCGGCTGCTGCGCAATAGTAAGCAGTGGTTCCGCCGAATGCGCACGCCGCTCTAATAGCTCCAGCGTTTTTCCAGATAACGTGCCAGGGCAGTAAGCGGCAGAGTCAGTAGCAGGTAGCACAATGCTACGGCTGGCCAGATAGCCAAGGGGTCGGCTGTTGCACTGGTCATTTCTTGGCCACGCCTGGTAAGCTCGGTCATTCCCATCACCATGACCAGGCTAGAATCCTTGAGCAGGGCGATCGCCTCGTTAGATAAAGGCGGCACCACTCGCTTCAGCGCTTGCGGCACGATAACCGTTTGCATGGCATTCGGCCATGATAGGCCGAGGCTACGCGCTGCTTCCATTTGTCCTTGGGGAATGGACAGAATACCAGCGCGAAAGATCTCGGAAATGTAAGCACCGGCATTGAGCGCTAGCGCTAGCACTGCTGCTGGAAAGGCTACCAGACTGATACCCAAGCTGGGCAGTACGTAATATATGGTAAAGATTTGCACCAACAAGGGCGTGCCACGTGTCGCCTCAACCCAGATGGCCAAGCTGTGGCTTAGCCAGGGCACCGGGGCAATGCGCAATAGACCGACCAGTAGACCTAGCGGGATCCCGAAAAACAGGCCGAGGCCGGTAAGTATGACAGTCCAGGAAACCCCGGTAACCAGCAATTCAGGCAAAGCACTGAGAAAACGTTGCCAGCGGGTTTCTTTCGGAATGACCGGATCGGTGCCGAACCATTTGCGATAAATAGCATGGTATCGCCCATCCGCCTTGATCACGGCCAACGCCTGGTTCACAGCTTCGATCAGCTCACGGGAGCCCGAACGGCCACAGATGCCATACTGCTCCTTGGTAAACGGATCGCCAGCAATTTCCAGATCGTGAAAAGTTTTCAGAAGCATATATCGGCTGGTAGGCAGGTCATTTACTACCGCGGCGAGCCGGCCATTTTGCAGATCGAGCAAGGCTGATGCGATGTCAGGATATTTGCGCAGTTCGATACTTGGATCCTTTTCCAAGGCGTATTGCGCGGTGGTAGAGATCTGTACACCTACTCGCTGGTTTGCCAGTTCCGAGCGCTCAATTCGGGGTTTGCCCTTGCGGACAATTATGACTTGTCCGGCGTCATAATAAGGAGCCGAGATTTCCATGGCCTGGCGCCGTTCGGCAGTGCTGGTGACCGAAGATATTACTAGATCGAATTTGTCCGCTGCCAGGGCAGGAAAAATTCCGTCAAAATTCGAGTTGATCCAACGAACTTTGAGTCCCAGTTCGCTGGCTATTGCGGTGCCGAGGTCGATATCGAAACCTTCGAAACGGCCAGACTGTCCTACTGTTTCGAAGGGGGGATAGGTGGCATCCGTGCCGAAGACTAGCTCGCCGGATGCTCGGATTTCTGCTAGTGTCTTGGCCGATACCGGAATGGCAATAGCCAGTAACAGTAAAAATAATACTAAGCTGCGTATAAACATTCTGAAATGCTGCCGGATTGTTCAGCTCTGGTCAAGCTATAATTTGGTCAATCGCGACTTTCTTTTTTTTTAGAAACGAGTTCAGCTTGAGGCATGAATGATGCTTTGCCACAAGAAGCAGCGATTCTTCCGGTTCGCGATATGGTGGTATTTCCAGGCATGATCGTGGCGATCACCGTCGGGCGTGAAAAGTCGCTACGCTTGGTGCGCGACGCTGTCGACATTGCTGGGCCGATTGTCATCGTGGCCCAGCGCGACTTGAACGTCGAGTACGTCACCGTCGCGGATCTTTACGAGATCGGAACTATCTGTAAAATACACCATTCCCTGCAACTGCCAGGCGACATGCTCAAGATCATGGTGCAGGGATTGCAACGAGTGCGCGTAGGACCTTATCTCGGAACTGAGCCTTACTTGCGTGCTCGCATCTCGCCAGAACCTGATCAAGAAGAAAAAGGACCGGAGAGCGAGGCCATTATGCATAACGTAATGAGTCAGTTACGACGTTATGCCGAGCTGCTCTCGAGCTTTCCGGAAGATCTCCTCACCGTTGCGATGAATATCGAAGAGCCAAACAAGCTGTGTTACTTGCTGGGATTCAACCTACCTTTCAAGCTGGCGGAACGTCAAAGTTTGCTGGAAGTTGCCAGTTCCAGGCAAAAACTTAGACAGCTTTCCGAAATGCTAGCGCGCGAGATTGCAATTCAAGAACTAGGCCAAAAGATTCAGGCCGAAGTCCAAGGAACCGTCGGTAAGACGCAACGTGAATTTCTCTTGCGCGAACAGCTACGCGCTATTCAAAAAGAGCTGGGTGAATTAGATGAGCGAACTGTCGAGATCGAAGAGTTGCGCCAAGAGCTCCAGAACGCGCGTCCTTCGCCAGAGGCGCTGAAAGAAGCGGAACGTGAACTTGGCCGGCTCGAAAAACTGCCGCCGATCTCGCCTGAGTACACGGTCATCCGGACCTACCTG
>JACQUT010000143.1 GCA_016267585.1 Cyanobacteria bacterium NC_groundwater_1444_Ag_S-0.65um_54_12 | reverse complement strand
ACCTGGGACTTCACCCTGCCGACTGGACGAATTTCCTGGCCAGTGTCGGAGCAGTGCTACTGACGTTTCTGGCTGGTACCGAGATCGACCCCGTTTCGTTGCGGCAAAATATCAAGACCACCTTCTCGATCGGTTTCATGTCTTTCCTGTTGCCCTTTCTCGGTGCGACTGCTTATACCTATTGGGTTGCACACTGGGCCTGGCCGGCTGCCCTGATCGCTGGCATCGCTCTCTCGACCACCTCGGTGGCTGTGGTGTACGCGGTGATGGTAGAGACTGGCTTGAACAAGACGCCGCTTGGCAAGGCCATCCTGACGGCCTGTTTCATCACGGATCTGGGTACCGTGATAGCTCTCGGTCTATGCTTCGCGAGCTACAATGCTTACCTGGTCCTCTTCCTGATGGTGTTTGCCGCCGTCTTGATCTGGGTACCACGGGGATTTGGCCGGGTAGTCGATCGGATTGGTGGTCGTGTCAATGAAGTGGAAGTCAAGGTACTCCTTTTTTTGCTGTTCGGACTGGGGGCGCTGGCGACCCTGGCCAGCAGCGAAGCCGTCCTGCCTGCCTACGGAATCGGCCTGGGGGTAGCCGGGGTCTTACACCGCCAGAAGCTACTGGTCACTCGCCTCCGGACCATGGCGTTCGCATTCCTGACACCCTTCTACTTTCTCAAAGCCGGTCTCTATGTGTCGTTGCCAACCGTCGTTGGCGGAGCGGGACTGATCACACTGCTGCTTGGGGTAAAAGTGGCAGCCAAGTTCATTGGCGTCAAGCCGCTCACCTGGCTTTTCGGGTTCACCCCGCGCGAAGGGAACTACATGACGTTGCTCATGTCCACCGGTCTGACGTTCGGGACCATCTCGGCACTGTTTGGGCTAAACCACGGCCAGATTGACCAAGAACAGTACACTATTCTGGCGACGGTGGTCATACTCAGCGCCATCATCCCCACGCTAGTTGCCCAGGCTTTTTTTCGTCCAGCCATTCCGGATGAAGCCAGCTGTAGCGCCGAGGAGCAACCCGTGACCAGTAACGTCCTCGACTAATGAACAATGGAGGTATCCTGCATCATGCCAGCAGGAGCCATCTGGCAGGAGGTGACTGCTGCTGGTATGATGCCAATCCAAGACAATTTGTGACAGGGTTCTTCGATTGGAAGCTATCGAAGAATAAACGAATTTCCCTAGGTGCCAGGTATGATGAACAGAGACGGACCAGATGAACATCGAAGGTAAACGAATTTTGATTCTGGGCGGAGCCGGGATGGTCGGCATGGCGGTAGCCCGTGAACTCATCAGAGAGACGCCAGCTCAAATCATCCTGCACTCTTTGCGCGAGGCAGAGGTACGCGAAGCGATCGCCACGTTGACCGACGAGCAGCAACTCTTGATGAGCCAGCAAGGTTCACTCGATACCGCTGGCCCACCCACCATGATCCCGCTGGGGGCCGAGTGGGGAAATATTTTTGTTCGCTTGGGACTGCATGACCGCGATCCCCAAGGGCTCATGGCCGATGCGACAGCGCGTCGTCTGATCATCGAAGACTTGATCGGCGAATTTGGTGAACAAGCAGTAGAGCGTTTCTATCTTCATGATTTACTGATCCGGCAGCGTCCGGATCTGGTGATAGATACTATCAATACTGCCACCGGTATAGCCTACGGCGACCTCTATTCAGCGACCACGGAGGCCTATCAAGCTTTACAAAAGCTGGTTGCCGACAATGCCTTGGATTGCTTGCCAGCATTGCAAGCAGCCACCGAACGCCTGATTGCTACCCAGTACATCCCGCAACTGGTACGCCATGTTCAGATCCTTTACCGTGGCATGAAAGCTGCCGGCACTTCCTTCTATGTGAAGGTAGGAACCTCTGGTACGGGTGGCATGGGGCTCAATATTCCCTATACGCATGGCGAAGAGCGTCCCAGCCGGATGTTACTTTCCAAGTCGGCGATCGCCGGCGCGCATACCCTTTTGCTGTTCTTGCAGGCACGCACTCCTGATAGCCCCATCACCAAAGAGATCAAGCCAGCTGCCGCGATTGCTTGGAAACGCTATGGTTATGGCGAAATTCTCAAGCGGGGTAAGCCGATCATGCTCGAAGATGCCATCTTGAATGGCGAAGGTGGCGCTAGGATCCTACCAAGTGAGCGGGCCGCGCCGCTCAAGGCGGTATATGTGGACACGGGAGAAAATGGCCTGTTCTCGGTCGACGAGTTTGTTGCCATCAGCACTGCCGGACAGATGGAATTCGTCACTCCCGAAGAAATCGCCGAAAACATCATTGCGGAAGTCAAAGGAGCCAATACGGGCAAAGATGTGATCGATGCGCTCAACATTGCGTGCATGGGACCCACTTATCGCGCCGGTTTTTGCCGTAGTTACTTGCTAGATAAGCTGCGTCGCTTGCAAAGTGCGGAGGAGCTGAAAGAGAATAGATCGCTGACGATGGCTTTCGAGGTACTTGGCCCGCCGCGCCTTTCTAAATTGCTTTACGAAGCCTATCTGTTGAAACTTTGTTATCAGACCATCGATAGGGCAGCAGAAGCTACGCCCGCGGAGATGGCAGCCCTGCTCCGATCGCACATTTTGGAAAATACTGAGCTGCGCAAGAAGATCTTGTCCATCGGAATTCCGATCTTGTTAGAAGAAGCAGGGAAACTGCGCCTGCTGCGGAGCCGGCAAGTGGCGGTTCCTAAAAACACCACGATCAATCTCTCTGATAGCGCAGCTATAGATTCGTGGGCGCAAGCCGGTTGGGTAGATCTGCGCCAGAGCTCGCTAGAACGCTGGTCTTGGCGAATGAAAGCTATTTTGCGCGAGCTGCATTTGATCCCGGCAGGGGATACTAGCTCGCGCTATGTGCGTGATCACAGCTTCTGGGGCGTGGTTGAAGGTCCGGCCACCATCGATGTCGGTGAAGTAGTGGGTTGGATCTTCAACACCGAAGAGCAAGGCGAGCGGGCCAGAGATTAGTTGACTCACTAGTTTCAGTTGCCCACGCCTGCTGTCGCTCACCGGATACTACTAGGAGCGCTCTGGTTACTACCTGTCAGTGCTGCGCTGTCAGCGGTGATGATTCTGTTTGCGGCAATAGCTTTGCTTCCTTGGTACTGGCGGCAGGCCAGAACGCCGGTATTGTCGATCGATCGCCGCTGGCTCTGGTTACTGTTGCTGATCGCGCTAAGCACGATCTTTTCTGAACAGCCGGCTGCTAGCTGGCCCGGCTTCCTCTTGGTAAGCGCTAATCTCTTGACTATCTGGGTGGTAGCGCAGGCACACGATCGCCCAGATTTTTTGAAAAAGAGCATGAAAGCCATTTTTTGGGGAATCGTGCCTTGGGCCATCATCGGAATGGCGATCGCCCTCCTGCGCTTGGAAGGGGGCTGGCAGTGGAGTTTGGTGCAACTGCACCTGGGTTTTCCGGATAATCGTGTCAACTCGATTTTCTTCCACCCCAACCTGTTTTCTGGCTACTTGCTCTTGGCACTGGCTAGCGGGCTTGGGCTCGCACAGGAGCGCTGGCACCATTACGCGCCAGCGCTGGCCATTTTGGTGCTTTGCCAGGTCATGACCCAGTCGCGTTCTGGCTGGATCGGCACTGCGGTCATGCTGGCGCTAACTTTCTTGGGGTCGCGTTTCGCCCTTGGCCCACGTGACCGTCCGGCGCTTTCGAACCGGCGAGATCCGGCACGCGAATTCTTCCAAGCTTTGCTGTGTGGGCGCTGGAAATTCAGCGCCGCTCTCCTGGCTACTGGAGTGTTACTGGCCATGATATTCCCGCGCCTGTTAACCATTTTCGACCTCCAGCACCCCAGCAACCTGGGCCGTTTGCGAGTCTGGGATTCAGCTTGGGCCATGATCAAGGCAAAGCCTTTGCTGGGGTGGGGGCCTGGTAGCTGGAACATGGTTTATCCGCATTATCGCAATCCTGACGAGTTCGAGCATTTGCCGCATGCGCATTCGCTTTACCTCCAGCTCGGAGCCGAGTATGGTCTCCTGGTATTGGCAGTCTTGCTCTGGTCTTTGGGCGGCGCTATCGGCAGTACTATCCGGTGCGCGAACGCTTACTCCACCTGGTACAGAATAGCGGTGCCACTGTCTGCCGCACTGATCGGTTATCTTGTCATGGGATTATTCGAGTTCACTATCTCGGAGGGCAGAAATGGCATTCTTTTCTTTACTACCGTGGGCTTTTTACTGGCTTTGCGCCGGTTTGCCGCCAAACACCCGGACTGCTAGTTCTCGTTCTTGTTCGCTTTTTCTCATTGGGTTTTCAAGATTCAGCTTGCTCCGGTCATTCTCAGTGATCCGGCTAGCGGAGGAGTCATTGAAAGTTTTCGTGGCAGATCTGGGTATGGAAATAGCAGGTGGTGGAGGAAGTTCTGATGCAACATTGGCTGCTGATACTGCTGCTGGTAGTGACAAGCTGTTGGCGTCCGGTACCGGGAGCGCTGACGGCAGCAGTACATGCTGATGCGACATTGCTGGCTGGCCAGGTGCGGTGGCATGATGGTGACAAGCTAGCCATTGCCGCCCTGCCCAGCGAGATCGCGAGCAGCGCTACGGTTTCGCTGATCGATCCAGCTACTGGGCAAACCGTGGCTACCACCCTGACCAGATCAGATGGCGCTTTTTCCTTGACCATGCCCAATTGGCGCCCGACATCAGACCAGCCCTATGTCCTGGAGGCCATGAAAGGTCTTTCCGCTGGTGGCAATCCGAACCGGGTGGGTGCACCAGCTGCTCGTCTGCGAACGGTCGTCAGCAAAGTGAACAACCAGTGGACCAGTCTGACCGGCTCACGCATCCAGATCAGTCGCAGCACCACGGCAGTTGCCGCCATTGCTGACCTGAAAGGGCTGGCGAGTGCGCAAATCCAGCTATTGCTGAGCTGCATCACCATTGGCAATCCTGACCTTTTTACTTCCGCGGCCGGGATTACGCAAACCGAATATGATTCGGTATGGTTGCTGGTGAATTCAGCCTTGCTACTGAACCAGGACCCGATTCGCAATCTGGCGCGCAATACCGGTGACGGGAGCTTTATGCTGCTAGAACGCGGCCCGCTGGTGACCGACTTTTCGGCGGGCAGCGGCGCCAGCGGGGGAGAGGTCATTCTTTACGGCAATGGCTTCGATCCGTTGAACGTCAATAATATAGTGCGTTTTGCTGGCGTGGAGGCTAGCAATGTAACGGTCGATGCTGGCGGCACGCAGCTGCGGGTCAGCGTTCCGCCCGGTGCCGTGACCGGTCCGCTCACCCTGCGGGTGGGCAACGTGGAGACCGTGGTTACCAGCATATTCCGCATCCAGGGCACCACTATAGATACCTATGCCGGAACGACCGCTCCACCGATCGGTGCGCTGGCCAGTCAGTGGGCGATCGCTGGTCCGCTGAGCATCGCAATTAATGCGGCAGGAGAGCTGCTAGTCTGCACGGCTTTTATGGTTTATCGCATCGCCGCCGACGGCACGATCGGGGCAGTGGCAGGAAATGGCCTGGCGGGCTATTCAGGTGATGGAGGGCCGGCTACCAGCGCCCGCTTGGGCGGAGCTAACGGCATCGCGTTAGATGCCGCGGGTAATCTTTATATCGCCGATACTGGCAATTATCGCATTCGCAAGGTTAATACCGGCGGAATAATCACGACGGTGGCCGGCAATGGTAATGCTGGCTACTCGGGCGATGGCGGCCTGGCTACCAGTGCCAGTTTACAACTGGGGTCAGGGACTATTGGCTT
>JACQUT010000140.1 GCA_016267585.1 Cyanobacteria bacterium NC_groundwater_1444_Ag_S-0.65um_54_12 | reverse complement strand
GCCGAGTCCCTTGAGCGCCAAGATCTTTCCATCCAACAGGGCAGCGATCGCCCCTTCCAGGGCTGCTTGACCAGTTGCCAAGCAGCTTACTGCTGATCCAGGCCAGTGATCTGGCGCGGCGTGAGCATGAATTCCTCCACAGCAGGGATCCCCTGCGGCGCGCAGCGCCGGTGGAGAGTGGGCGAGTTCATGCTCACGCCGCTTCAGTAGCTGCTGATCAGCTATACCACAAAGTTCGAGCTGGGGACCACAATGCGAACAAGCGATGGGCTGTGCATGGAAACGCCGATCTAGCGGGTCATGATACTGGGCAGCGCAATCCGTGCACCAGGCGAAGCTTTTCATGACGGTTCTCTGGCGATCGTAAGGTAGTTCTTCAATGATGCTGTAGCGCGGCCCACACTGGGTGCAGTTGGTGAAGGGGTAGCGGTAACGGCGCTCGCTGCTGGTGGCGATCTCTGCTCGGCATTCCGCGCAAGTAGCCAGATCTGGCGGGATGCTGGGCCTGATAGTAGCGGCAGCTTGGCTAGCCATGATTTGAAAGCTTGGCGCAGCAGCATCCCATGGCAGCGGTGCCATGTCGATCACATCCAGGCGTTCTAGCACCGCTTGCGGAGGCTGACGCGTTCGCAGCGCTTCCAGGAAGCTCGCCAAAGAGTCAGCGGTTCCTTGCACCTCGATGCGCACGCCGTCCGTACCGTTACGAACCCAACCGCTCAGCTGGAATTCGCTGGCCAGCCGGTATACAAAAGGACGGAAGCCTACCCCCTGAACGACGCCGTAGGCGGTGATGGCAAGGCGACGCGTCATGCTAGCGTTCGAATCGCAGCTGCAAGAGATGCGTAGCACAGGAAATACAAGGATCGAAATTGCGGATAGCTTGCTCTGCGCGCCTGACAGCTTCGTGGTGGGGCAATTCCGCAAGCTGGGGAGCCAGCTCGAGCAGATCGGCTTCCATGGTCCGGAGATTTTGCGCGGTAGGAGGCACGATCTTGGCTTCCTGAATTATTCCGGCATCATCCACGGCGTAGTGGTGATAGAGGATGCCACGCGGTGCTTCGGTACAGCCGGCACCGGTTCCAGCGCGTGCCGAAACCGTTAACTGGGGTTCTGCTGGCGGCTCGTAGCGTTCGACGATGGCGATCGCCTCCGCTAGCGCTTGCACCGTCTCGACCGCTCGGACCAGCAGGCTTTTGAAAGGATTGCGGCAAGGAACGGAAAGACCGACTAGCCGGGCGGCTTCTTGGGCAGCTGGTGCGAGCCTGTTGAAGTTGAGATTGAAGCGGCTGAGCGGACCTACCAGGTAAGATCCGCGACCTTTGATCAGCGAATGCAATGCATTCGAGCGTTCTACCTGCTCTTCCACGAAGAACTCGTCCCACTCGGTCAACGCGAGGTCCAGCCCCTGGCTAGATACTATTCGCTCGCCCAGTAGGGGATATTCCGTGGGATGGCGCAAGGAAACGAATTCATAGTCGCGCTCGAAGTTCGGGTAAGGCAGCTCGGCCAGCAAGCTCAAACTCTCTTGCATGGCAGCCAGTCCCCAGTGCAAGTCAGGCAATAGTTTTTGTAATTCGCCCTTCGTCGGTACTTGCCAAAAACCACCCACTCGCGGATTTATGGGATGAATCTCCCTACCGCCCAGCAAGATCATGATGGCATTGCCGATTTTCTTCAAGCGGAGGGCCCGTTTGACCAGCGCGGGATGATCCTTGGCCAAGGCCAAAGCATCCGGATAACCCAGGAAATCCGGCGCATGGAGCATGAAAATGTGCAGCACATGACTTTCGATCCATTCGCCGTAATATAGCAAGCGCCGAAGCTCGCGCAGCATGCCGGTAACTTCGCTTCCCACGATAGCTTCGATGGCCTGGCTACTGCTCATTTGATAGGCCACCGGGCAAATACCGCAGATCCGAGCGGTGATGTCCGGTAATTCCAGTTGCGAGCGACCACGCAAAAAAGCTTCGAAGAAGCGTGGTGGCTCGAATATGGCCAGTTGTGCTTCGCAGGGTCGCCCGTCGTCGCTGAAACGTATAGTTAGCGATCCCTCGCCCTCTACGCGGGCGAGGTAATTGACGCTGATAGTTTTATCTGGCATAAGCTTCACCGGCTTGGCGAAAGGCTGCGGCAGCGGCATTGAAGGAGCGGAAAGCCCGCATCACATCCGCTCTTTGCCAACCAATTTGCAAAAGGGCTTCACTTAGCGCTGCGGTATTGGGCGATTCGCTGGGACCGAAGCAACCATAACAACCCCGCTGGTAAGCCGGACAGAGCGCGCCGCATCCGGCTTGAGTAACGGGGCCGAGACACGGAATGCCATGTGATACCATGACACAGCTGACGCCCTGGAGCTTGCATTCCAGGCAAAGGCTATGAGTCGGAATTTCTGGCCTACGCCCGTTTAGCAGAGCGTTCAAGACTTCTAGCAATTGTCGCTTGTTTATCGGACAACCTCGTAATTCATAATCCACCGGCACATGCTCGGCGATCGCGGTTGCCCTATTCAATATACCTGGAGCACCGCTCAATCGATCTTGTCCACAGAGGGGATCCCCTGCGGCGCGCAGCGCCGGGGGAGAGTGGGCGAGATCGATTGAGCGGTGCTCTAAATACTCGGGGTGAGCATAAACCTTGGCGGCAAACTCCTCGACGTGACTGAAATTGCGCAGAGCTTGAATCCCGCCGGCAGTGGCACAGGCGCCCATGGCCACCAAAAGCTGCGAGCTCTCTCTTACCTGCTGGATTCGCGCGCTGTCATGCGCGGTTGTGATCGAGCCTTCTACCAACGAAATATCGTAAGGCGGCGCCAGTTCGGCGGAAGTAGCTTCGGGGAAATAAGCAATTCGTATCACAGCTGCCAGCGACAGCAATTCGTCTTCGCAATCCAGCAAACTGAGTTGACAACCATCACAAGAAGCAAACTTCCAGACCGCAATTTTAGGACCCAGCTTTTTTCCCATTTCCTTTTTTTCCTTTAGATCTCCCGCCTGGACAATAGATCGCCAATACTATCCAGACGGTATACCGGACCGTCATGACAGACAAAAGTCGGGCCATACTGGCAATGTCCACATAAACCCACTCCGCACTTCATGTTGCGCTCCAGCGAGAGCCAGATTTGCGTCCGGGCCAGGCCGTAGCGCTCGAGTTCGCGTACCGCGAAACGCATCATGATTTCTGGGCCGCAAACGAAAGCGACTGTGCCATCCGTTGCCAAGTATGCGTTAGCCAAGAGCGCAGTAACTACACCCACGTGCCCGAACCAGTCAGCGCCGGCGCGATCGACGGTCACTTCGACTGATAGATCGAGGTCCAGCCGGCCGCGCCAATGTTCCAGTTCGTGCAAAAAGAGGATGTCTTGCGGGGTGCGAGCACCGTAGTAGAGCGCTACCCTGCGAAATTCGCCGCGCTGGCGCAGCACATGGTAGATAACCGGGCGCAACGGTGCCAGACCCAGGCCGCCTGCCACAATCACCAGGTCATTACCTTTAGCCCGCTCCATTGGCCAGCCATTGCCATAAGGGCCACGCACGCCCAGGCGATCGCCAATCTGCAATTTCGTCAGCTCGCTGGTAACTAGCCCGACGGCACGAACGGTATGAAGCAACTCTGACGGATGTCCCGGATCTCCGCTGATCGAAATCGGAACTTCACCCTTGCCAAAAGCATAGAGCATGTTGAATTGCCCTGGCTTGAACAAAAAGCCACCCGCGCGCGGTGGCGGTGCGATATTGAGAGTGATGGTATCGCCAGTTTCCCGAATGACCTGCCGAACCCGCACCACTTCGGGAACCATGGCCTCGGTTACTGCCCCTGGCACTGATTTTGCGAGTTTCATGGGATACGCTCCCCCGGTCGAACATTATAAAGATCTAGCCGCTGCATGCGAACGTGCTCCAGCCGTTCGTGCACCTTGTTCAATAACCGCTTGGTCACTGCATAACCGAGTTCCGGGTCAGCATCCAGCTTGGGCCTGAGGCAATCACCGGCAAGTATCAGCACTACCGCGGGCTCTAGTGCCCGGGCATCGACATGCCAGCGATAGGGCGGAAACAAGCACGACCAGCCCAGCACATCGCCAGGCAGTAGGCTCTCTAGCTGGATTTCTCCGATACCTGGCTGGTGAATCTCCAAGGTCACCCGACCGCTATGCAAAAGGAACATCTGATCAGCTTCAGTTCCTTCGCGAAAGAGAAAATCCCCTCGCCCGTATTCCTGGCGCGCCGCACAACCAGCCAGGAGATTCAGGTGCTTGGCCTTTAGCCCGAGCAAGAAAGGATGATTTGCCAGTAACTGCTCCAGTACTTCCATTGAATTCGCTCCTTGGCTTTACCTGGTATTCAGATATAGCGGTGCTCAATCGACTTTATCCACAAAGGGGATCCCTTTGGCGCGAAGCGCCAGGGGAGAGTTGATAAAGTCGATTGAGCACCGCTATAAAGCTCCTACTTCCGCTGTAAGATCGATTCCTACGGGACACCAGGTGATACAGCGGCCGCAGCCTACGCATCCCGCTTCACCGAATTGCGCAAACCAGTTGCTGAGTTTGTGGGTCAACCATTGACGATAGCGTGCCTGGCGTGAAGAACGAACGCTTCCGCCATGGAGGTAAGAATAGGCCAAGGTAAAGCAGGAATCCCAGCTGGCAACCCGCTCCGCCTGATCGCCAGTCAAATTGGTCGTATCGCTTAGCGTGGTGCAAAAACAGGTAGGACAGACCATGGTGCAATTAGCACAGCCAAGACAGCGCTCTGCCACGCTTTCCCAGTGCGGATGTTCGATATTGCGCGCTAGCAGCTCCTTTACCCCGGCGGTGGCGAGTGTACGACCCATCTGGTGGCTAGCGCGTTCCAGCAATTGCGCACTTTCAGCTAGCTCGTGCGGACTGGCGATCTGCTGGGGGATCTGCACTGCGATTTCGGCTCCCGTTGCGCTGCCGATCTCCAGCAAGAACCGCTGCCCGGGAGGTGACAAGAGTTCAGTCAGTACCAGATCGAAATTGGCACTAGCTTTTGGACCGGTACCCCAGGAATGGCAAAAACAAGTTCCTCCGGGTCTGGTGCAATTCACCGCCAGCAAGAAATTCTTCTGACGCCTGGCCAGATAGGCGGTGGAACAATATTCGCCACCCTGCAAGACCCGATCTTGGATGGATATTGCCGCCAGTTCGCAGGGGCGCACACCGATAAAAGCATAATTGCCAGCAGCGGTTGGTGGTTCCGCTATTACAAATCCCCCGTCTGGTTGACGCTTGGCTTGCCAGAGCGTCGTTACGGCTCCCGGTAGAAATTTCTTCCAAGATTGCGGACCTACGGTGTAAGCAAATAATGCCGGACTATCATTCCTGCTGAGGCGATAGCGGCCAGGTTCCTGACTATCAGACCAACCTGCCGGCAAATCATCCAGGCCGGCGATCGCCTCGTAGGCGATCGCCCCAGCGCGCACCACCGGGCCGACAAGCTGATAACCATTCGCTCTTAACGTATCTAGCAAGGCAGACAAACCTTCACGCCCCAAGATCGTCGGTTCCCGTTTGGCCACCTCCCGGGCATGACAAATTGAAGCTACCATCTGCTCGGCATCACCTTCTCTTGGCTGCGAATTTGAATGTCGTTTATCTTAACACCGTTAAACCAGATTTTTACCAATATCAATCATAAATCCCGGTCACGAAAACCTTGATAGCAGAGCACCAGAGTTTGCTCGCTCCACATTTAACCTGTCAATAATGCGTTATGAGCAAGACTACTTGCTACCACGGGGAAATCCTTTCCAGAGACCTACTTTTGCTCGAGAGAGGAGCTCCCGATGGGCGAGAAGACCAGCGAAAGGCAATACCAGGTTGCTGCCGGACAGCCCAAACGCCACCGCGCACTGGCACGGCGCCAGCCGTCCCCGGCCACCAAACCTGACACCCATGCCAGACGACAACCAGCGTCATTGGCACGCGATCGCCTCACCCGCTCGGGACAGCGCAACGAGCCACCCCGATCATCATCTGACAACGCTCCGGTGCCGGGCCTGGATGGGAACCGGCGGGGAGGGTTATGCGGCAATGCTCTGGAGCCGGGCCTGGCAGCGTGGTTCAGCAACAACTACCAGCTGAGCAACGAAGCCAACGAGGCCATCTCCCGCAAAGATCCCTGCAACCCGGAAAAGCAACTGGTAGCTCTCATCGATGCGGTGGGTCCGGGTGGCGCCATCGATGGCGCGCTATTCGAGATCGAAGAGCCGACGGTGACGAATGCCCTGTTGCGTGCCAAGCAAGACCGGAACGTAGCAGTTCGCCTGGTGACCGATACTGATTATTATTACGATCGCCAGGAACCTTCCCAGGTGACGGAACCCATCAAAAAACTGCTGGCAGCCGGAATTCCCATCGTGCCCGATCGACACAAAGCTTTCATGCATCACAAATTCCTGATGATCAACCGCAAGCTGGTCTGGACCGGATCTTTCAACATCAGTGAAAATGGGGCCTTCAAACAAAATAACAACGCCATTTTGCTGCGAAGTTCCAGATTAGCGGCAGACTACCGAACCGAATTCGAACAGATGTTCAGCGATCAGCGTTTCGGGGCACACAAGCCGCGGATCAAGCCTTATCCTCTAGTCAAGATCGGCAAAGTGATCGTGGAGCCGCTTTTTTCGCAAGACGACGTGAATGTCAGATTGGCCCAAGAAGTCAGAAAGGCCAAGAAAAGCGTGAAGTTCATGGCTTTTGCCTTCACTGACAAGACCCTGGGCCAAGCCATGCTGGATCAGGCGAGAGACCGTAAACTGGTGGAAGGCATATTCGAGCGGCGCGGCGCCAATTCTGACAGCAGCCGTTATCCGGAGCTGAAAGCCGCCGGATTGGATGTTCACATGGACGGCAATCCCCAGTACATGCACCACAAGGTCATCATAATCGATGACACCACGCTGATAACCGGCAGTTTCAACTTCAGCAAGGCGGCCGACAATTCTAACGACGAAAATCTGGTCATCATCCGCAACGCTCCGCGACTAGTCAAGAAGTACCTGGCGGAGTACCAGCGCGTCAAGGCCACCGCGCTGGCGGCAGAAAAAGCCAGAGAGGAGCGATCGCCCAGCGCTCCGGGCATGGTAGAATCTGGCACTTTTAGCATCCGCAGAAAGGATTGACAATCATGTTCACGCTCAAACGACTCACCTGCAGCGTTGCTACGCTCGGCTTGATTGTCATGTTGACTGGTTGTCCTTTTTATATAAAGCTGGACCCCGGATCGGAAAACGCGCGCGTATCGGTGAACGGTGAACCCAAAGGGCGTGGTCAAGTAGAATACCAGGTAAGTTCAGCGTATGCCTATCCCGACCGCTTCAGTGTCAAGGTCGAACCCTCGGATAGCAAACCCTACACTTTAGAAATCTCGCGCGAGCTCGATGTTCCCAGAGCGGTCATTCAGACCCTGGTTTCCGGTGCTCTGGGCATCGCTTACTTGATTTCCGACCTGTATTATAACGACGGTCGCCCCTCTACCTTTACGCTAGTGGTACTAGCCTATGCGCCTTTGAGCTGGTTGAGTAGCTATTATTACAAAGGTTATTACGACCTGCAAAAACTAGCCAAGCAACAGGATCTCATTTCGCAGCAGCCGGAATTGCCGATCTTTACAGGTCATGTCCAGAGCGGACCGGCCTACTGGGCAGTGTCGTCTCATGCTTTACTGAATGTTCGGTAATCTACTGTCGTTTCAATTCATGTTACTGCTCACCAGGGTTGCTTTCTTGCTCTTTCCCAGCCGGGCAAGCACGTCCGGGAACCCAGTATC
>JACQUT010000141.1 GCA_016267585.1 Cyanobacteria bacterium NC_groundwater_1444_Ag_S-0.65um_54_12 | reverse complement strand
GCGCTCAATGGATCATCAGGAGCTGCGAAAGTCATCCTTTGGCACCGAAAGATGGATAACAACCGATCGCGCCTTGGTAGCACTCCTGAGTAGTATGCTTCTTATGAGTAGCGCACCTGCCTACGGGCAAAGCTTGACGCGACCCGCAACGGCCGTAGGTGCTGGTATGGAACTGCTCTTGGCGGGCGAATATAAGGCAGCCGCAAAAACCCTGGCAGTTCATGTACGAACCCATCCACGCGATGAAGCCGCACTCTACTTGCTCGCACAAGCCTACTGGCGCCTGGGCGAAACAGCCAAAGCGCAAGATATTTCCACCCTGCTGGAAGAAACGTTAGCTAATGGCACTGGCGTTTCAGACCAAGCAGATCTAGTGGCCGAGGAGGCCATGTTCTGGGAAAAGCCCAATCGTGAACTGACACTAGCATCGGCGGTTTACCTGGCAGCTGGTAATGTTACAGCAGCAGGTAAAGCGACTCCATTGGAAGGTAGTGCAGCCAGCACGGCAGAAATTACCGGTTTGATCCGGGGTGCAAAAATCCTCAACGCCGATGCTAAATGGACTGCTGCTGAATTACAAGCCCTCCTGGCGGTAGTGCGTAAACTCTCTGCCACCGATCGCCAGCAGCTAACTGATGTCCGTTTTGTGCGCAGCAAAATCGGACAAGCAGTGATACAAGGTAAGGAGTTCGAGGCGGCAGGTCGCGCCGAAATCGGCCTGGATGGCAGTAAAACCATCTACTTGTATGATATCGTTCATCAGATCTCGAGCTTGGGGCTGGAATTATTCGGCGATCCCGACCCGGTACAACCCGTACTCTTCCATGAGATCGGGCACTTGATACAGACTTTTGCTCCCGACAAGATCCAAGAATTCGCGAGCCTGGGATTCAAGGATGACGGTTCACCCGAACCCGATGGTTTCATTTCGCATTACGCTAGCCTGAGTCCCGAGGAAGACCATGCCGAATCTTATCGAGCACTCTATCTCGAGCCGGCCAAACTCTTGAAGATCGCACCGCTCAAGTTTCTTACCATCAACGCACGCACGCGCCGTTATCCTGCCAAAGAAGTAAGGCTATGGGCCCAGCGCGCCAGCGTAAATCTCCAGCAGGCAGCCGATAATCTGGTACTGAAGGGTAGACTCCGGCTGGCAACCAGCGCGGATATCCTGGGTTACCATGGTTTACGGGCCAATCTCAGTGTCGTGATCGAGGATGCCAGAGCACTGTTAGCTGCCCCTACCGCCAGTCCACTAGAGCGTGCAGCCAGTCGTTTTCTGCTTGATTGCTATGGCGGCGGCTTGCGTTCATTGGGAGAGCTGGTTGCTAACGATGCGCTCTGGGAACAATTCACGGCCGTGCAAAAAGCGGTCATATTGAACAAATCTTACAGCAAGTTGTTGAAGCAAGACATCGTAAATGGCGTTGTCGGGGCACGGGGATTGGCCAATGACATTCAAGACGAAGTCTACCGCGAGGGCTTCAAGAAGTTTTTCCTTACCCTGCTGAGCCCCCAGCCAGCGGGAGATGGTTTACGGGCTGCGCTTTCCTCGCCCGACAACGAGCTTTACTATAGCGGTAAGCTGGTCGAGCAAGTGCTCAGGTATCAATTGCTCTGGCCGAGTCTGCATCCCCAGGTCGTACGCTTGCTTACCGAGGGTGGTAACCGTGGCACCATGGCACGGATCAGGTTAAAACGCGTGCTGACCGGACCGGAATTCGGTAATGCCCTGTCCGTGCAAAAGCAGAACTACCCCAGCAAGGAATTGCAACGTCGCCTGGATCAATTGACCACCCTGAATGCACTGCTCTTTTTCCGCTTGCTGGCCGGGGAGGGCACGATTCCGCCGATGGATCCCACCAAAGGTAATATCGATGATCCGTTTGTTTATGTAGCTACCGACGTGCTGCACGACATTTACACTGGTCTCCCGCCCAATGCCGGCACTGGAGGCATGTTTGCTTAGTAGCTAGAGACGTCACAGTTAATTAGGGTACAAAGTGCCCATGCCGCCCATTAACATTAGCCTGCTACAGCGTGGTGGGCTTTTGCTCGTGGCGTTTTTCGCCGCGGTCATCTGGGCAACTGCTTTCAGCGGCACCCTGCACTGCATCGGGAGACCCTTTTTAGGCTTCAATTATACTGCCACGCTCTTCGTTACCACCCTGGGCACGGCCGGTGCCGAAAACATTTCGCAGTTCGACCGGATCGTTGCCATGAATGACCGCCAAGTTTCCAGCATCAGTGACGTCGCTGCCATTTTGCGCACGCTCCCGCCGGGGGCGACCATCGATGTGGTCGTGCGACACGCTGGAGAGACCCGTAAGAGCCGTACCCGGCTCAGGGAATATAGCTGGGGTGACTGGCTAGAAGGTGGCCCCATCTTGATTGTCGGTCTCCTGCATTTACTGGTCGGCTTCATGGTATTCTGGCTGCGCCCCACGATTCCGGCCGCGCGGGCCTTGCTGCTATTTACTGTAGGTTTTGCCGCCGGGCTGGCAACCGCAGCCGATTGCACCATGGGACGTATCTTGCCGCCGGGAATTTTTGTCGGATCCAACCTGGCATGGGCCCTATCATTCATACATTTAGCGCTGGTATTCCCTTCCCCTCATCGCGTGGTTCAGCACCATCGACAATGGGTGCTCTGGCTCTATAGCCCGGCGCTGGTCGGTGGAGTGTTGGCTACATTCGATGGTAATAATTTTTTACTCATGGTAGGTCTGACGCAAGCCGCCAATTTACTGACCGCAATCGGTGCTCTGTTCTTGCTCGGTGCGCTGGTGGCCCGGGCACGCAGTTCAAACCTGGCCGAGCGCGAACAAGCGGCTCTGGCGCTGCTGGGCGCTACCGTGGCATATCTGCCAATCGTGCTGGTATGGATAGTGCCCATGGCGATCGGCTTCGAGCCGCCAGCCAACTTGGCGACGGCAGCCATGGGACTCTGGATGCTCTTCCCGCTAGCGCTGGCTTACGGTATCGTGCGTCACCGCCTCTTCGATATCGAAGTAGTCATCAAAAGAACAGCTGCCTATACCGCGTTGGTAATACTCTTGGGCAGCGGCTACTTGATCATGACGGCCAGCTTGCGCCTGATTGCCAACAAATTCTTCGGTGGCGTCGGGGATTGGCCCGGGGTATTTGCTACTGCAATCATCGCCTTGGCATTTGTACCGATACGAGATCGAACCATTGCTTTCGTAGACCATTTCTTTGGTCGGGACAAGTATGACTTTGCTCGCATTACCAGTCATTTTGCTACCATCACCCGCTCTACCGTCGAGCTAGCCACGCTGCTAACCGCTTACCGCGACTCGCTGATGCAAGCGTTGGGTACTAACTATGTGCTGGTGTTGCTGGAAACCGCTGGTACCTTGAAAGCTGCCACTGCGCTACCAGAAGAGCTAGCGGAAGAAACCTTGACCATCTCCTTGGAAGAAGCGCGCCAGCTACGACAGGCAGGAATTTCTCTTACCAGGCCAGCAATGTTGCCGCCAGACGCGCTTTGCGCCCCCTTGACAGTAGGCGATGATTTGCTGGGTTTGGTCGTATTAGGTCCCCGAGCTTCAGAGCTGCCATACAGCGAAACCGATCGGCTCTTGATAGCCAATTTGACCCAGCAGCTAGCAGGTGCCGTGCAGATCGCTAGCCTGGTAGAGCAAATTGCCGCTCAAGAACGACTGAAGCGCGACATTGAAATCGCTCGGAACATGCAGATTGGTTTGCTACCGCAAGAGCTGCCACAAATTGCCAATTTTGAGTTGCTGGCTTGGACCTTGCCGGCCTGGGAGATCGGTGGTGATTTTTACGACATCATTCACCTGGCCGGATCGCGCTGGGGGATCATCGTTGGTGACGTGGTCGGCAAAGGGATACCTGCCGCTTTACTGGCGGCAGGTACTCTTGCTGCCTTTCGGGCAATTGCTCCGCGCCAATCTTCACCCGCCGAAGTTCTGCAAAACTTGAATGATTTTCTCCATAAATACCGTCCGTCTAACAAACTATTTGTAGCTGCTCAATACTGGATTCTTGATGCCGGTAATGGGAGCGTGATATTGGCTAATGCTGGTCAACCCCTGCCATTGTTCAACGGGCAGCCCATCGATCTCAAAGGTTTCCCGCTAGGAGTCGATCCGCTGGTATGCTATCGCGAATTGCAACTACAGCTGGCTCCGGGTGATGCGCTAGTTGGCTATTCGGATGGCCTAGAGGATATCCGTTCCCCATCCGGTGAATCTTACGGCTTCATGCGCGTCCTGCCAGCAGCCGCCGCCTGTAGAGAAGGTGGTTTAAGAGAGATGGGGGAACAGCTGCGAACTTCGCTGGAAGGTTTTGCGGCAGGACGAAGCCGCTTCGATGATGTTACGGTAGTAGGAATCCGCCGCATCCTCTCGCTGGCAGAGTCGAATGATGGACCGCGGACTATTCAAGTTCGCGCCCCACGTACTACTTTTCTTCCGCCTTTTACCACCAAAATATCGAAACAACCTGATCAGACACTTTGAACCTTCCAGCCACTGGAAGGTGAAGGCACTGTGGCGTCATACAATTACCTTCACCAACAGAGTGAACCCCATCACGCGCGCAACGCCGGGCGAGGTTGGTGAAGTCAATTGCACGACGCCATGAGCTTATCAGCTAACTAATTGGCTTCATTATCGAGAATACCGCGCCTTGTGGATCTTGGAGAATCGCAAAACTTCCCACTTCCGGCAGGGTAGTTGGCTCGACGATAACCGTTCCGCCAAGCTCCCGCGCCCGGCGCGTGATCGCTTCACAATCCGTCACTGCAAAATACACCATCCAGTGTGGTGGAGCGTTGCCCCATTCCGCGGTCATCTGCATCATGCCGGCTGCTGGCCGCTCGCGATTCAGGAACTCGGTATAAGGCATACCAGTGATGTTATGCTTGTTAGGCTGCCAACCAAAAAGTGCGGTGTAAAAAGCTTCAGATCGCGCGCTATCCTTGGTGGCTAGCTCGTTCCATATGACACTTCCTGGCGCACCATTCATGACTTCTGAGCCTTCATGGCCCTTGGCTGCTTGCCAAAGCGCAAAAACCGCACCAGTCGGATCCTTGACAACCACCATGCGGCCCGCTCCCATTACATCAAAGGGCGGCATCAGTAACTCGGCACCGAGCTCTTTGGCTTTACGTGCCATATCATCCACCTGCTCGCTGGCGACGTAAGAGAGCCAATGTGGCGGAATACCTTGCGCTCGCTGATCATTACTCAACTGGTAGAGCGCACCTACTTTCTTGCCATTTAGCAAAAGCATGGTGTAAGTGCCGTCAGGAACAGGTTCATCGCAAGCTTCCCAGCCAAAGAGCTGGCAATAGAAAGATTTTGCCGCTGGGGCGTCAGTCGTGGCAAGATCGGTCCAGCAAAATGTTCCAGGGGCGAACAGCTTGGTCTCGAGCATGAGCACTCTCCTCTCTGGTGCAGTCTAGGATGCCATGAGCTATGGACCATAGCAGTAAGTTCTGGCTGCAGCAAGAGATAAAAGTAGCGAGCATGTTACAATTGTTTGCCTCTCTAAATCGGGGAACGGCATGTGTTTGAACAACAACGACAATCTCTACCCTTAGGTAAAATTTATTTCTGGACAGTCATCAGCGGTGGGACGGCCGCATCATATCTATCGCTTGTTCAACTGATAGACCAAGGGGGAAGCGAGGGCTTCTCTTATGTGGCCTTTCTGGTATTCGCTGTCCTGGGAGCTCTGACTGAATTAGTCGCCATACCATTGCCCAAAGGCGGCCACCTGACAGCAAGCTTTCCCATTCTCTTCGCTTGCCTATTAGAACTAGGTTACCAGCCAACCCTGGGTATTCTCGCCGTTACCGCGATACTGTGCAACGGATTTTTACAGCGCCGTTCCTGGAAACTTTGTTGGTTTAACTTCAGCCAGTATGCCTTATCGTACCTGGCAGCCTCACAATTATTGCAGCTAGTGGGTTATGGGCCAGTACCAGCTATTCGAGAGTTGCCGCCTACCAATGTGCTAGCTTTCGCCATGTTGGCTTACTTACTGACTAATATCTTGTTGGTTGATGGTTTCATCGCCATCGAGAAAAAAGTTCCGCTTTACCGTGTGCTCTGGGAAGATGATCGCTGGGAGTTTCTT
>JACQUT010000137.1 GCA_016267585.1 Cyanobacteria bacterium NC_groundwater_1444_Ag_S-0.65um_54_12 | reverse complement strand
GTCTCAATCTCATGGTAGAGCCAACTTGCGGCAGCATCTGGGTACCTGGCGAGCTACTGAATCGCCCAAGCGCCGGAACTGTTGACATAACGAAATTGCAACAACGTGAATTGCAACATTGGCGCCGTAAAGTAGGCATGATCTTTCAGCAATTCAACCTGGTGAAACGTTTATCCGTCAGCGATAATGTCTTGTCGGGAGCATTGGGATACTTGACGGGCCTTACCAGTACGTTGCGGTTATTCTCGGAAGAGGAACGGCTACGAGCCTTGCGTAACCTCGATAGGGTAGGATTGTTGCAACAGGCCCACCAACGGGCCGATACGCTTTCCGGGGGGCAACAACAACGAGTAGCGATCGCCAGAGCGCTGATGCAACGCCCAGCAATTATTTTGGCTGACGAGCCAGTTGCCTCGCTCGACCCTAAATTATCCTTGAGCATACTCGACCTCCTGAAACAGATCTGCCTGGAAGACGGTATCACGATACTGATCAGTCTCCATATCCTGGAATTGGCCAAGCGCTACGCTGGACGCGTCATAGGTTTTGCTGACGGAGCGGTGGCATGGGATGGCGAGCCGACCAAGCTGGGTGAGGCCGCCATTCGCGCTATCTACCAGGCGAGAACTGCTGAATTGAAAGCTTACCCTTTGGCGAGCTTACCGGCCAATAGCGCAGAAAGTTGCTCTGAGGGGGTCAATTGTGATGATTGAATCTACCCATGGCGCTTTTTTGCGCAAGCAGCCTCCCGGCTGGCGAAAGTGGGGCAGCACCTTGCTGTTGCTGCTAGTTTTGGTGTGGGCATTCGCGGGCACCCAGTTCAATCCGGTGGAGTTAGCCAAGGGCTTCCCCAAAATGATCGAGATGGCCCAGCGCAGCATGCCGCCTGACACCAGTAGGATTTTTTCCCCGCAAGCTTACGGTTTGCCCCCAGAGCTTTCCTGGCAAGAAACCCTCTTGCCGCTACCGTTGCCGCCCGAGCTTGGCGAGATCCGGGAACGTTGGTGGTACAATACCTGGCCCCAGACTATTCTGGGAGGCACCATTCAAACGATTCAAATGGCGATAGCTGGAACTTTCCTGGCGGCTATTTTCGCTTTTCCTTTGAGTTTTCTGGCCGCCCGCAATACCGCGCCTCATCCGCTCTGCTATTACACAATCAAATCCGTCGTTAATTTCTTGCGCAGCATTCCTGATTTCGCAGTCGGCCTGGTGTTGATCTCGGCAATTGGCTTGGGCGCATTTACCGGTACGATGGCCCTGGCTTTTGCCACGACGATGGTTTTGGTCAAGCTATTCTCGGAAGCCATCGAAAGCATAGATCCTGGCATAGTGGAAGCGATTCAGGCGACCGGCGCTAATCATTGGCAAGTTTATTCGTTTGCGGTAGTTCCGCAAGTGATGCCGGAGTTTCTCAGTTTCGTCATATATCGCTTCGAGGCTAATATCCGTTCCGCAACGGTACTGGGGCTCATAGGCGCCGGCGGAATCGGATTGCTCATGAATTCGGATTTCCGCATGTTCCAGTATCCACAAGCTGCCATGAGCGTGCTCGTTCTTGTTGTGCTCGTGATGGCGGTAGACTATGGCAGCGCCAAACTGCGGAAACTTGTGATCTAGCAATGCCTCGCGAACCCGGATTGTGGCATGTCGTCCTGCTTTTGTTGATTTTGGCATTCGCTCCGGTGGCGATCGCGAGCTGGTGGGTCAGGCTCGGCATCACTGATCCTAGAGGGCTTTTTTTTCCGATTGAAATCCTGGCCGTGCTATTGCCAACCCTGCTATTGGCCAGGTCTAGCTCTTCGCAACAGACCTTGCTATGGCGTCGCTGTTCCCTTACTGCCGTTTTCTGGGCCGTAGTGGGAACGTTAGGCTGGAGCAGTATCTTGACCTTTCTGCAAACCTGGTGGGAGCAATTGACAGGAATCAAGCCATCCTGGGAATTGCAGGCTCTGTTGACCATACGCTCACCTGGAGATCTGGTCTTGTTGCTCGTGGGAGCCGCTCTGCTGCCAGGCTTCTGCGAAGAGCTGGCCTTCAGGGGATTCATATTGACCAGATTCGAACGCTGGGGAGGCATGGTGAGTATCGTGCTGACTACCATTCTCTTCGCTGGCTTCCATCAAGAGCTATACGGGCTTCCGACCTATCTTGGCATGGGAGCTTTCTTGGGCATCTTGGCCTATCGCAGCAGAAGCCTTTGGCCTGGTATCGCTGCCCATGCCACGAATAACTCATTAGCCTTGGTGCAGATAAACGTGCTACCGGAAAGTTGGTGGTGGCAGCACGGCCCATGGTTGCTACCACTGGCGGCAACTGTTGCTATCATCGGTACATGGTATTTTTGGCGCCTTTGTAGTCAACATGCCTCGTCGAAGCAATACTTGGTAAATCAGGTTAGTGCTCATGACCCGCAGTGATGCTGCCGGTTTGCTACTCAACCTGTAATCAACCGAAATGTAACTGCGCCGCCTCGCCACCCGCCCGTGTCAGGTAGTCGCGTACCGGCACCGCCTGCGCTGAATCGACCCCGGTAATGACTAGCAATATTTCGTCGCGTTCGCAGACCCGTCTGAAGGGCTCCCCGAGGTGGCGCGGAGTAAAAATTCCCCAGAGTCCTCCGACTATTGCACCAACCAGGGTAGCTACATTAGGACCCAGCAGCTGGGCAACCGAGAATGTCCAGCTCCGGGTATAACCAGGCACTGCCATTACGGCCAATGCGATCAACACCCCGACCAATAACCCGATTAGCGCACCGCCGCCAGCATACGGAAAAACCATCGTCCCGCTGCTTCGAACCCGGCGCGAATAATAGCGCTCGGCAGCAATGGGCGAAACAGTGATATCAATGAGGTCGCGCGGCAAGCCATGCTGCACGAGGCCCTTGGCAACTTGCTCAACCAGCTCTGGCGAACGAAAAAAGGCCGATACACCGATAGTGCTATACTTGCTCACTTGCGGCGCTCTTCCCCTTGCCCGATCTTGGCAAACGAACCTTTCCCGGCAAAGCTTTTTGGAGTTCTTCGCGAGTCCAGGGACGGGATCTTCCGGTGGTCTGCCCGCGCTCAGCCGTAACTTGTTGACTACTAATCGGCGGAGCATCCGCCTTTGTTAGCATGCCTAGATAAGTAGCAATTGCCGCGATTTCGTCATCTGATAAACGATCGCGCCAGGCCGGCATTATCCCCGGGTAAGTAACACCAGCGACCGCCGCTGGCCCAACCAAACCATCCAAAATAATACGCACCGGCACCGCTGGATCCACTTCGACCCACCCGGAGCCGGCCAGCGGCGGAAATATGCCAGGTAGTCCCTTACCAGCTGGCTGATGGCATTGGACGCAGTGCCTGACATAGAGGTCGCTGCCGGATTGTCTGCTGGCTGATGGCATGGCTACCGGCGACAATTCCGGAGCTGCCGGTTCCAGGTAGCCAATGTGGGCGATTGGCGCAAAAGTGCCCCAATGTCGGCCCAAATAGAAACCGCCAGCGAACAGGGCAACCGTCACCACGGGCCAGAGCCACCAAGGCGCTGGTTCACGCCCTTCCATCGGCTCTCGAGACTCGCGCAACACGAAACGGTGCAGGCGCTCGACGTCAGTTTCGATTTCTGGAACCTTCAAGCGCTCTGGCTCCGCTGGCGTCGGCTCGTCTTTATTATCCATAGTTAATGACCGTGGCTTTCATTTGCCGACGCTGGAACCTGATAGGTATGTCGTAGGCCGATCAGATAGCTGGCCAGATCGATCGCCGCTGATTTTGCGACCACCACCTTGCCAACGGTTCGATAATTGGCAGGCACTGCTATGACCCGATCGCCAGGCAAAGGGGTATCCTTGACCGCGAAAAGATAGCCAAAAGCAGGCATGATCGACCAAGGCGCCACCGCCCGCGGCTGGTAAAGGTGTAACAGGTGCCAGTTGATATCCGGAAGCCTGACTCCTACATTGAACAGATCGGGGCCAGTGCGTGAAGTACCCAGGAGGTGCGGATTGTCGTAAAAGTAATCTGCTGGCAATGATGGCCGTCCCCAACCACGGCGTTCATCATTCGTGAAGCTGGCATCACGAACCTGTTGACTGTGGCAGTAAATGCAGCCATTGGCCACATAAACCGCCCGACCGCGCAGCGCCGCTTCCGAATAAGGCACCAGACCATCCGGTGCTCTGACTTCCCCCAACATGGCTTTGGGCACAATGACCAGCATTGCCAACGCAAAGGTCATGAATGCCACGGCACCGATTACTATGACCCACAAGCGTATCATGTCGTTTACCTAATGTGCCGAGGTGTCAACCATGATCGGGACAAACCGCTGCCAAGCTGGGAATGTCGTATCAGCCTCGCGCCGCCGGACCATTGCCAGACATAGGTAGGCAAACACGAGGTGTCCGGCCACGAGCAGTACACCAGCCGCAGTGCGCAACCACAGGTAAGGTATGGTAACTTCGACCGTTGCCGAGAAAGGCAACGCACCCCTCTCGAGAGCCAGCCCCTGGAATACGCCACCAAAGCTGAGCGCTGTCACATAAAGCGCTATACCAATAACAACTAACCAGAAGTGCCAGGCGATCAGCACCCTGCTTGGCCACTGATAACCGGTGATGCGCGGAAAAATATAGTACATGGCGCCGAATATCACGAAGGTTACAAAGGCATAGAGACCCATGTGAGAGTGAGCGATCGTCCATTGGGTGAAATGCGTGACGCGATTGACTTTGACCAGGGCGGTATACATGCCTTGAAGAGAAACCGCCGTAT
>JACQUT010000136.1 GCA_016267585.1 Cyanobacteria bacterium NC_groundwater_1444_Ag_S-0.65um_54_12 | reverse complement strand
GCTGCCAGCACAGCGACGCGATGCAGCATTTGCCGTGGTGAATGAACTCTTTTTCAACATCGCGCAGCAAGCGCCACTCATACTGGAGCTAGACGATCTGCACTGGACGGATTCATCATCTTTGGAATGGTTGCGCTCTTTTTTGCTCAGGTTAGAAGATAAGCCTGATTTGCCGTTGCTGGTCATTCTGCAATTCCGGCCATCTACCGATAAAGATTTCGCCGAGGATATCGATCCCAATCGCTGGAGTATAGAACTCGGTCCCATGCCAATGACGGATTGTTGGCGCATGGTGCAGATCGTGCTAGGCGATGGTATCCCGGTAGATGATCTCGAATCGTTGCTGGCATCGCCAGCCAAGCCTTTTATCGATCAAGTAATCCAGCGCTCTGGTGGTAACCCGTTTTTCCTCAGTGAACTGCTTGTTTCTTTGGTGGAAAACAAAGTACTCCAAAGAGGATCGCTGGGCTGGGAAGTTCACAGTGTAGCGGGTGAACTCACCTTACCTAATACCTTGGCCGGTATTGTTGCGGCTCGTCTCGACCGGTTATCACGGGAACAGCGACAAGTTGTGCAAATAGCGAGTGTAATCGGTCGCGAATTCGAGCTGACGTTACTGGAGCAACTCACTGGCCTTCCCAATATTTCCGAACTGCTGGCAGAACTCATTCTCGGCGATGTGCTGACCACCTGTGATAATGGTTGCTATGCTTTCACTCATGCCATGCTGCAAGAAGTAGCCTATCAAAGCTTGCTCATCAGCACTAGACGTGAGCTGCATCGCCAAGTAGGCCAGGCTCTGGAAGAACGACTGGGCGTAGCTGTCGACAGGCCACAGATTTTAGCTCGACATTTCAATCTAGCTGACCGGCCGGATAAGGCCATGAAATATCTTTTTCTGTCCGGCAAGAAGGCACGTTTGGGACATAAACTGGCGGAAGCCAGCGCTTGCTTCGCGCAAGTGCTACGCAAGATCGGTGAAGAAGAGCAACAGTTCACAATAACTGCCGGTGAAGTAATACTGAACTTGAGCGAATGCGAGATCATATCAGGGCAATATGCAGCGGCACGCGAACACCTGGAGCAAGCCCTGCAACAAAATCCTGGCCCACCCTTTGCAACCCAGATTATTGCCAAGCTAGCAGAGGTACTGGAACGACAAGGTGACTTCGCTCAAGGTATAGAGTGTATAGACCGCCTGAGACTAAGCGGTGGTCCAAGAGACTTCGAGGTAACGTCGGCGGAGTGCGAACCGCAATTGCTGGGACGGCTACGAGTCATCATGGCTACCTTGAAGCTACGCATCGGCAATTTCGCGGAAGCTACCCTGATCTGCGAGAATAATTTGCGGTTATTAGACGAGAGCGTCCATGCTGAACGTGGATTGACACTCTCGATCCTGGGTCTCTGTCACCAAAAAATCGGTAAACTCGATCCAGCGCTTAGCTCGCATGCACATGCACTGGCCTTGCATGAAAAAATCACGGATCTCGCTGCCATTGCCAAAAGCCTGAACTGCCTGGGTGAGCTAGCCGTTGCCCTGGGACAATGGGACAAAGGGCAAGAATACCATGCCAAGGCATTGCAATTGTTCAAGAAGTTGGGCGATCGCGGCTATATTGGAGTGACGCTCAATTACTTGGGGAACGTACTCAAAGAACGCGGAGATCTAGCACTAGCTGAGCGGCATTTCCGGGAAGCGCTGAAGATCGAGCACAGCACTGGTGATCGCTATAGCACCGGTACTGCACTAAACAATCTGGGCGATACGCTCTTGCGACGTGGCCAATTGCCGGAAGCTCTGCAAATGGCACGTGCCAGCTTGGCTATTTTCGAAAATAGCTTGGCGGATGAGAAACTGACTGAATCTTATCGCCTGATGGGCGAGATTATGCTAACGCTGAAACAATGGCCTCTAGCAAAAAAGCAACTGGCTAACGCCCTGATGCGAGCTCGATCCGCCAATAACAAGCCCCAGCTAGCCACGATTTTCTGCAGCATATCGCGGCTTCACCAATCAAGCGGTAATTTACAGCAAGCGGAAAAAACTGCCAGCCGTGCAGTAGAAATCGTCACCGGAACCATGTATCAAATTGAAATAGCGAGATCCCAACTACAGCATGCCACCATTCTCAAATTGCTAGGCCAGAGCAGCGAAGCTGTCAGAGCAGAAAGGCAAGCCTGGACCATATTCTCCCAATTAGGGATTCAGCAAAAACTCACAGAAGTTTGAACTGGAACGTCAGCGATGATTTCAACACCAAGGTATCTTCAGGGCTCACCGTAACCGGGGTAGCAGAGCCGCTGCTACTGACTCCTAGCCCGAGATAAACTTGATTGATTTTAAAAATAGCCGGATCTAGCTCTTTATTTACCGTCTTTGTCGCATCCGAGGTATTTTTTGCCGCCATATCCAGTATGGCGGGATTTTGGTCCGTCGTGTAAGGAGACTCTTTGGCCAAGAAAATTCGCAATTGCAACGGGAAAGCGTTGTTATTGATAGCAGTGAGGTTCAAGATAACCCGTGCCAGCGGAGCCTTGCGCGCTTCTTCCGGAATGTTAATAGGAGTTCCACCAGCAAGACCTGGTGGAATCTTCAAGTAATCGCCAGCTACCGCATCGACGATCTTGGGAAGCCGAGGAACCATGGGAACAGTACCAGGTGCAGCGGGCGCATCGGCTGTGCCATGCCAGATATCACTGAGCTTTGCTGTAACTTCCTTTTCTGGGGTGGTAAGCGGCGGAGTGGTGCATGCTGCAATGGCCAACGTGATGGCAGAAGTGAGCAACAGATGTTTGGGCATTTTCACCGACTCCTTCAATATTGAAATGCTTTAATCAGCCAGTGGATTGTACCATTCATCATAGGTTGGAAACGCCGGCCCCCCGTGGTAAAATTCGGTATGGGCAGCTCTTCCTTTGTCACTCGTGAGTTACCCCCTATTAGCATGACAGGGGAAGAGGGTAAAGAGCGGCGATCGCGGCGTAACAGCAGGCTTGCTGTTTTCCGCGCGGTAGCCTTGCTGAGCGCGCTAGTTCCACTACTGATACATTACACGCTCAGTCGCATGATTTCTGATGATGCGGTAGCCATGGCCATTGCCCTGCTAATCGCCATATTGCTGGGTCTGGCCTTGCAATTATCTTTCAATCGCATGTTTGCTCCCTTGCGCGATTTGACAGCTTTATCCCAGCTGGTAATCGAAGGTGATCTGACGCAACGGGCTCCCACTTATGCCTACAACCAATTTGACGAGATAGCCTACGCCTTCAATCGGCTCATTGAACGCCTGCGTGCACTGGCAAAGCAAACTCGCGAGGCATCGAGCACGTTGGTAAGTAATTCCAAGCATATGCGTTCGGCTTCAGAAATCACCAGCAAGGCAGCTCAGCAAGTGGCCGAAACCATGCACCAGCTGGCGAGGGGAGCAGTAGAGCAGGTTGAATCGATCAACAAGGCGGCCGGAGAGATTGCCAAGGTTTCCGATGCTGCTAAACAGGTGGCGAACAATGCGCAAGCAGCGGCCCAGAGCGCAGCCAATACTGCACAAAGTGCCCTGCAAGGCCGGCAAGATTTGCAGCAAGCTATCGCCAAGATGGATTCTATTCGTCATAAGGTCTCACAGTCTTCTTCGGTGGTCGGTCGTCTAGGTGAACTAGGTCAAGAGATCGGCAAGATCTTGGAACTGATCAACGGTATCGCAG
>JACQUT010000135.1 GCA_016267585.1 Cyanobacteria bacterium NC_groundwater_1444_Ag_S-0.65um_54_12 | reverse complement strand
GTGATCGAAGACGGCCCGACCCTGACCCATGGTGAAATGGGTTACGGAGCCGGCGTCGTCGCAGCGCGTCGTTTCGGGGCGGCTGAAATAGTCAATCCTCGTCCCTATGTCAAAGGTAGCCTGCTCGAAACTTTCCAGCGTTACCCGGAAATTGGCCCACTACTGCCAGCCATGGGCTACGGGTCACAGCAAGTCAGGGATCTAGAAGCCAGCATCCAAGCCACTCCCTGCGATCTGGTACTGATTGCCACACCGATAGATTTGCGCCAGCTGGTCCAATTCTCGGTACCGGCGCTGCGGGTAAGTTACGAGCTGCAAGAGATAGGACAGCCGACGCTAGAAGCTGTACTGGCACCGCTACTGACAAAAAAATTGATTGCTGCCAAGCGCTGAGCGGCAGTTGTTCACGCCGCTAAAGGTTATCATGACGTTTCAATTCAGGCAGCCTGACGATGAATGCCACGCCACTTGGTGTGGCATTCTCTACCCAGATGCGGCCACCTAGCAACTCGACCAGGCGCCGTGTGATGAAAAGTCCCAGGCCGGTCCCGCGCACTTCATGGCTGTTACGCTCCAGACGGCCAAATTTTTCGAAAAGATTTCGCTGTTCTTCCGGCGTCAGGGTCTGACCATCGTTGTAGACACGAATCTCTGCCTCGTTGCCGTGACGACAGCCCGTTACCCGGATGCTGGCAGTGGGCGACGCATATTTGCAAGCATTATCGAGCAAATTGATAAGAATTTGCTCGAACCGATCGCGATCGGTTTGCAGCGGCATGTCCTGTACCTGGCATTGGATCAGTCGGTCGGGGTAATGCCGATTGATCATATGCAGAATGCCCTTTATTGCTTCTTCCAGAGTGAAAAGCGTACAATTTACTGGCAAGCGACCAGACGCGATACAAGTGATGTCTAGCAGATCATCGAGTATGCGAACCAGGCGATCGGTTTGGGTATTGATAACTCGTGTGGCGGCTAGCCGTTCTTCGAGTGAAAGGTCATTTTCCTCTAGCATGACGGCGAAGCCCTTGATCGCTGTCATGGGTGTGCGCAATTCATGCGAGGCTATTGCTATGAACTCATCTTTCAAACGGCTCAAACGCAGCGATTCCGCATGCGCCCGAGCATTGGCCAGCGCAGCCGCTAGTTGACGGGCTGCCACCAAGAAATCCGCCAGATCTTCCGCAGCGTAAGCGCCAAATTCTCGGCTGGCCAGCATGGCCACTCCCAGCACTTTATCTTCAACATGCAGCGGAACGTAGAGGCAGCTCTGCATACCTTCTTGCGTCAGTGCCCGGAATAGTGGCTCCGGCTCCTGATCTGCCGGTAGATTGTAAAGAATCGGGCCATGTTGCATGGCCCACGCTATGAGTGCCTGACCCCAAAGTGGGAACCGCTCACCATTAGCTGTTCCCAGCGATGGGTGATCGACGATGGTGCGAAACATCAACATATGCGGTTGCTCTTCAGCAATGGCGATGCTGACCCGATCGGCAGGCAGCAAGTGTTTGACATGAATAGCAAAAGCGCGGCAAATGACCGAAACATCCAAACTGGCGGTAACCGCGGAGCTCAGGGCATTGATGCTTGCCAGGCGCTCCAGAGCCGAGCGCTTGGCATCATTGGCATGTCGCAGTTCCCTGGTTCGTTCATGAATGGCCAGCTCTAACCGCTCGGTGCTCTGCACGCGATCAGAAGCATCCAGGATGAAAAGCAACAAACCGCTGTCGGTATTACCGAAAGGAATCGGAACGAAAATCAGGTCAACATGATGACCAGCTTGCTGGGGATCCGGGATGCCCAGGAAACGCTGAGTCTTATTTTCCGCGATCGCGGCGCGCGCTGCTCCGATCATCCCGGACAAGAGGGGAACTTCAGTGAACAAATCGTGATCTTTGGCTGGTGTATCGGACGGCAAATTCAACCAGGCAGTCAGATAACGCTTTGCGGCCAGGTTAGTGCGTAAAAGGGCGAGATTGTCAGCAAAAAAAGCGACGCCGGCAGGCACTTGCTCGATAATGGCCTCGGTCTGCCGGATATTGACGAACACCAGTTCGATCAAGCGGGCATGATAGATAGCAGCTGCCGCAAGCTCTGCCAAGGTTTCCAGCAAAGCCAGCTCTTCTGGCGCCGGACGGTAAGGTGATCTCCAGTAAATGGCCAGTATGCCCAGCGTTCGATCGGCAAAAGTAATTGGTACCGCTAAAACGCTGCGGAACTCGAAAGTGCGAGATAGCTCGCGCCAAGGCTCCCGGTCACCGTGCGTCTCCGTGTCGGCGCAATGATAACTTCCCGCCTGCAGCACGCTCAAGAAAAATGGCTGCGAGCGTTCGTCTAGCAACAAGCGGTTAGCCGCTGTCGCAAAAGAAAGCGCGAAACCATGAACAGCCCGGACCTGATGATTGCCGGCAGCCTCATCCCAGAGCATGAGTGCCGCTAGCGGAGCATCCAGCGCCAGCGCGCCCTCGCGTGCGATCACCACCAAGGTTTCTTCGAGCGAGACCGCTGCTATCAGTTGCTGGCTTATCCGACCGATGGCCAGGATCGGCAAAGGAGACATCTTGTCTCCTATCATACCCTGCCAGAGCGGCGTGCAATTGCTTTCATCCACTTTCCACCGGCATTGCGCTCCGCTAGCATACCGAAAAAATTCTTTCTTGGCCGTTTAATAAGCAGTAAGCAGGGGTATTGGATCAATAGCAAGTTGGTAAGAATCGGAGCGGCAACCCGCCGCATTTGATTTGAGGGGGAAGCTGGTAATGGCGAAAAAATGGTGGAAAGGCAACTACTGGTGGCTGGCTTCGCCAGTTCTAGGGTGTCTGGCACTCTCTTTACCGCTCTCGGCTGGCGAGTGGAAAAGTACCACCCCGGTCAACGTCGTGCCCCCCGATTGTAATGCAGGCGGTGTTTACAACATCGAGGTCCAGGACGAGTTTTTCCCCCCGAAACCTCCGCATTGCCCGGCGCCGCTGAGTATTTCTAACGTCACGGGAACTGGGATGACGATTTCCTGGCCAGAAGTACCCGGCGCCGAGAGCTACCGCATCTGGCGTATTGATCCCGACGGCACCGCGATCGAGCTCGGCAATGGCCTCACGGGCACGAGTTATCCGGTCACTGGCTTGTCCGATTGCACCACATACGGCTTCAGGGTAGAAGCACTGGCCGATGGTTTGTACTCGGCAGTCTGCAGTATAACCGGAGCGAAGACCAAGGACATCACAGCGCCCACTTGCCCGACGATCACGCCATCATCCTCTTATCGTCACATCACGCTAGACTGGTCATCAGGGGCGGCATCGGATAGGTGCGGCGTGACTGGTTACAAGGTCTATCAGAATAGCTCGCTCATCGGTTCGACGACTGGCACTTCCTTAACTGCCTACAACCTCCTTCCTGGTACCAGGTATGGATTCAATGTGAATTCCCTGGATGCGGAAGGGCACGAGTCCGGTTGTGGAGCGTTTTTTGCGAACACACTGACCATCCCACCACCACCTGTCGATCCCACACCGACGCCACCGCCGACCGCAACACCCACTGACGATCCCACACCGGCCCCGACCCCTACTCCCGATCCCAGTGCCACCCCCGGCCCCACGCCTCTACCGTTGGCCGCTTGCCCGACCGGCTTGAGCAGCTCGAATATCACGAGTTATGGTCTCGACTTGTCATGGGATAGCACGACCAATGCCAAGGAATACAAGGTCTATCAGAATGGCACGTCAATCGGGACAACGACTGGTACCTCCCTCCATGTCGGAAACCTCAATCCCAGCACCACCTATGACTTCACGGTGAAGGCAAAGAATGACTACTGGTGGTCGAACGGCTGTGTCGGCATTTCGCGGACGACAGGGCCAATCAGTTGTCCGGTCGTGACCATCCCGAGTTTCACGAGTAACAGCGTCGAATTGTCCTGGGGTAGCGTGACGGATGCCACGCTATACAAGGTCTACCAGGATGGCTCTTATATCGGATTAGCGACTGGCACTTCCTTCCCGGCTTCCAGCCTCAGTCCCAACACCACGTATTACTTC
>JACQUT010000020.1 GCA_016267585.1 Cyanobacteria bacterium NC_groundwater_1444_Ag_S-0.65um_54_12 | reverse complement strand
TATCAGGTCTGTTAGCCTGGGTGGGGCTTGCTCCTTGGTTTTACTGGATTGGGCGCCAAAGCACGGTAGCAGAAGATTTCTTTCGTTCGCTCATACTGGGGATTAGCTTTCAAGCTACTTTGAACTACTGGCTCTTGGCCATGCACCCCCTTACTTGGTTAGGAATCTCCTACGCGACGAGCCTGGTGGTGGTGGTGGTGGCCTGGGCCGGGGTAGCTAGCTTCATCGGCTCGGGGATAGCGCTGGGTGGAACGGTTTATGGAATCCTGGTCAGGCGCTTTCTGCGTGCTGGTGGCCCTTGTTGGCTACTACCGCTTTTAGCAGCAACCTTTTGGTTTACTTTTGAATGGGCGCAAACTAAAGGAGATCTCGCCTATCCTTGGGGCGCTCTTGCCCTTTCCCAGGTGTCTTACTTGCCATTGTTGCAATTACTACCAATAGGCGGACCTTATTTACTAGCCGGGATACTGGCAGGTAGTAACGCTGCCCTGGCCGAGGGCTGGCGCGGCGAGCGGCGACCTTTACTGGTAGCTGGCGGGCTGGTATCCATTACCCTGCTTTATGGTTTCTGGGCGTTGCGACCTACGCCTACCGGTACCGTGCCAGTAGCACTGATCCAGGGCAATGCCCGCTCTGAAGAAAAATGGGATCCGCATTTGATCGAGCAGATCGCAACGCGTTACCTGGAACTTTCAGCTCAAGCCACCGCTGCCCGGTTAGTTGTCTGGCCAGAGTCTGCCATTCCGATCCTCTGGAACGATCCAGCCAATACTGGCTCTCAAGCACTGGTGAACCGTATCCATGAAGCATTCGATCGTTCGGATCGCTATTTATTGACGGGGGCTTTTTTCTACCGACCCCGGCCACACGCCAAGGATGTCGATCTCTTCAATGCCACGACGCTGATCGGAAACCAGCAGCCAGGCTGGCAATGGGAAGCTAAACGCCACCTGGTTCCTTTTGGCGAGTTCATGCCGTTTCGCAGTTTTTTGCCAGACATCTTGGCCAAACTTAACGTGTTGACCCACGATCTGAGCCGGGGAGCCGGACCCAATCCTTTTACGCTTCCGGGTGGGCTCATAGTAGGAACCGGTGTCTGTTTCGATTCGATCTTCCCGCTGGCATTGGTTGCTGATACGGCTGCCAGCGCCAGCCTGCTCGCCGTCGTCACGAATGACGCTTGGTATAAAGATACGGCAGCTCCGCACCAGCACTTTGCTCATGCCATTTTGCGCGCCGTGGAAAATCGGCGATTCTTGTTGCGTGCGGCTAACACTGGCATATCGGGAATTGTTGATCCTTACGGGCGAGTACTTACCAGATCACGGACTTTTACCCCGGCAGTGGTAACTGGTAAGATTGCACCGCAGCACGAACTGACACTTTTTACCCGCTGGGGAAATTGGCTACTGTGGCCAAGCCTCGCTATTTTGACCGGCGCGGCACTTTGGGCTTTCAAGAAAAAAGGTTCGAGCAGTAAATGCCAAGACGTTTAGCCCATTTGCGCCAGTTCCGCTGGTCTACCTGGCTAATTTCTGCCTTGCTGCTGACGGTAGTAATTGGCGGAACGTGGTATCTTCGGCGGCGCGATCTACCGAGAAACCCGATACTGCCAGATATCGCCGTAAAGATGGATCCCTATCTTGAATTGCAATTCGGTGATGTAGTGGTGCGGGGACGCGACAAAGGAACGGCACGTTGGGAAATCAAAGCAACCGAAATGACGGTATCCCAAAATCAACGCATCGTTTATTTCAAAAATAAACCAGAGGGTAAGTTTCTCAACTTGAAAGATTGGAACGACAAGCCACCAGAACAGCTGCGCAATCGTACCGTTGAATGGCAAGCCGATAGCGCGCAATACGATAACGAATTTGCGGAACTCAGAATTGCTGGGCATGCCAGATTCAAGACGGACGAGCAAGACCTGATGACGACCGATCAAGTCGTTTACCGTAAAAGAGACCATCTCGTGATAATCCCTACCCCGGTCAAGCTGGTAAGTCAGGGCAAAAAATTAGTACTCAAAGCCGATCAGGCTACCGCAGACACTCAGCTCGAAGTGCTAGAACTCTCCGGCCACGCCCAGATCGACTCTGCCATAACATCGGAAGGCAAGCTATGAGGTTGATTGAGCGGTGCTATAGCTTCATAGTATGTCTGACGATTATTTTCGTAGTCTTGTTACTGGCCCAGCGCAGCGAAGGGATAGAGAGAGTTCCGCCACCGCCACCGCTGCCCAAAGTCTTCCCCATGCCAGGACTTCCTCAGGCTTCTAGTGCTCCGGCGGTAGCACCGGGAGTGCCGCTGGGCACCTCATCGGTAAGAATCCTGTCTGATTTTATGCGGTATGACAGGCAGACCAAGCAAGCTATCGCCAAAGGCAATGTCAAAATCTTTCAGGAAGACGTCGCTATTTCGGCTAGCGAGGCTCATTACGACCAGGCGAACAAAATTACCAACATCAGGGTTCCCTTTGAACTATTGCAGGAAAAGCCAGCAGAACCCCGCACCACTCTCAAGGGCAAATCCATGACCGTCTACCATAATCAAAAACATGCAGTGGTAGATGGCGAGGTGCAGATGGTGCGCGAGGGTCATCCCGCTGCCGTCCCGGCAAATTCGAGCCGTAAGGAGAAGATCAAAACTGCCTTCAAACGCGAAGACACGATCATAAATGCCGAGCACATGGATTACTGGACCTCTAGCAAAGATGCTCAGTTCGAGCGCAACACCCGTTTTATCCAGAAAGAAAAACATGCGGTAGCCGATCGAGCTTTTCTAGACAATCGAAAAATAACCCTGGTAATTGTAGGGCATGTGATTCTCACGCAAATCAAGGGCGATTGGTTGGTGCAAAACGAGATTGTCGACACTTCTAAACCTGATCCCGACCGCGACCAGGCATTATCTGAAAAAATAGTTATCACCGGTGATCACCTGGTGGTAGATCAAACGACGAGCGATGCCGTGATGACTGGCACGTTAGTAACCGTTACCCAGAAAGGCAAGCGCGCTACTGGCAAACGTGCGGACTATAAAGACCGTGAACAGACAATCACGCTGCAGCAAGACGTGCGCATCGCTAGAGACGATGGGTCTTACCTTACGGCAGAGCGGGCGGTATTTCACACCGAAAGTGAGAAGTTCGAGGCTTACGGGGCCAAGGGTACCCAGGTAGAAACCGAATTCAAACTGGAAGAAACGCAAAAATCAGCAGCTCATTGAGGCACTGCGGCTCCAAACGGCTATTATATTGGGGTTGTCATGGTGCTGGTAATGGTTGGGTCGGCGTGCTAGCAGTGCTACTGACAGTGATCGGAATGGTTACCGACAACTCTTGCTTTTGCGCATCCTTGGCCGGGCGCTCGTTATCCCGCACTGTCGGATCTTCTATCATGAAAGTCAACTTGGCAAATACCACAGGCAGTGAATCAGTCGCTATGCGGTTAGTGGCTAGATCGACTTCGACAGGTCTAAGTGGCCCAGAGTTAATCCCATCCGCGGGTAATATGATGGCGGCTGGCACAAATTGCCGCTGAACTTCTATATCCTGGCCATCTCTATCTTGTATCGGATTACCAGTCTCGTCCAAGTATTTTACTATGGCACGCCGGATCTTCCCGCCCGAGCCATTCGGCGTGGCCCGCAGCGCACAGCTTACCCGTGAACCGGTTTCCTGGAAATCGAGGGTCTTGCCCAGTGAATTATTGGACGGTATGAATTGCGCTCGCAAAGTGGCTGGGGTTACGGATACGATGCGCAGCGATTCTGTTGCGCCCGCAACCGGCAAGGAAAAAGGCAACTTGATAATTACGGCAGGAGATGCGCTATCCGTCAAAGAAAGTGCCGTAGCACCATAACTGGGGCGTTGTTTGCGAGCATCGAACGTCGAGCCAGCCGCTACATAGGCACGACGAGCATTCGATACTTCGTCAAAGGTGGCACGCAGCGTTACCCAACCGACCGGTAGCCGATCTAAAATAAAATCGCCTTTCCTGAGCTTTATCGCTCGTTCCCCTGAGCGATCTACCGCCAGTACTTTTTCACCGTCGCCACTCATGGCGTAAGCAGTACCATCCGAAATTTCTGCTCCGGGCAACGGCTGATCGTTGGAATCTACTACCCAACCGTAGATAGC
>JACQUT010000134.1 GCA_016267585.1 Cyanobacteria bacterium NC_groundwater_1444_Ag_S-0.65um_54_12 | reverse complement strand
GTCTTGCGGATCGCGTCGCGTATTCTCGAAGCTCAACTGACCGGCTTTGAGTACGAAAATCTTGCCGGGAAAGTACAAAGTCTCGTCACCGGAAAAGGGATAGGGTATGGCATCCGGACGATCGAAACCGAGCGTGAGTTGCCAGGTAGTCTTATTTAGCGCGGCGACTACCCGCCTGGCGTATCCCAGTAAGATAGTATCTCCCGCTTCTTTGAAACTTAAATCATAGGTTCCCAGCTCGGTCGCGGTAAAAGTCTTGACAGTGCGGTAGCGAGTAGGGCTGAAAGGCTTGAGATCGATCAACGCCAGCGTGGCTGCGGCAGGCACATGCACAGCTAGCAACTGTTTTGCCGGCAAGAAGAGCGTAGCTTCTACTTGGCCCGGTAACGGTATAGTGCCATGCGTTTTCGGAGAGTATACATCGAGTACTTCGAGGCGATCGGCAAACGCCAAGATAACGGGCCGTTCTGCCGCAAGAGCCATGCTGGCTGACGACATTAGCTGAATTCCGGTAATCAAGGCAATGGCTGACATCTTGCCAGCAGATTGCGAAGTTGCTGGTCTAGCGGTCTTCTTTGCTTTTTCCCAACGATTGTGGATCCAGAGCCAGTGGTCCGGATGCTCCCGAATCCAGGACTCGAAATGCGTCATGAGCGTCTGGGCATTAGCCGATGGCTCTGGCGCTATCGTCAAGGGCGGCGAAATAACGAGCACATGTCGATCGTGCTTTTCGCGTATTATTCGGGCCGGTATGATCTGGGCACCGGTGCGCTGCGCCAGAATAAAGGGGCCTAGCGGTACTGAGACGTGATGGCCAAAAAAGATCGCCATTCCGGCACCTGACCAGCCATGCTGATCACAAAGCAGCCCTAGTAATTCACCGCGGCGTAGCGCTCGCAATGCCGTCCTGATGGAAGCTGGCCCCAGGTTAGCGTAGGTCTTTACCCCTACCAGCTGGCGATACTCCACAAAAAGACGCGCAAAGGCAGATTTGGAGGGAGTCTGTACTAGCACCGTCAATGGAGCGAACCAGCGTACCAATGCAGCAGCCAGTAGCTCCCAGTTGCCGAAATGCGCAGTTACGACAATGGCGCCTTTTCCCCGAGCTAGAGCCTGATCGAGATGCTCTCGGCCCTCGAGTATCACGATCTTGGTGGCTTCCTGATGCCAGCGCGGGAAACGCATAACTTCCACGATCGCCCTGATCAAGAGATCGAGCGATTGCGCTGCCACTTGCCGCAGCCGCTGCTGGGGCCATCGGGGATAAGCGGCGCTGACGTTTGTCGGTATGAAGTCGCGAACTGGCGTGCAACGATAAATAAGCCATGCCAGGCACGCAAGAAGACTCCCGAGACGCAGAGCCAGGGAACGCGGCAGCAAACAAGCGAAACCACTCAGGGTTCGCATGGTCGTGTAGAGCAATAGGGTGCCCAATGTCACCGCACCAGAGTTTCCTTTACTATAAGGTTTATAATTCTAATTATATGCACCCCAAGGCCCTTGTGCACCATCAGGCTGGGCTTGCTTACCAGCAAAAAGGTAATCTGCAAGCCGCTGCCGAGGAATATGCACGAGCTCTGGAACTCGATGCGCGCTTGGAACTCACGAGGAGTTACCTTGCGACAACGCTATATCAGCTAGGTGATTATTCCGGTGCCATTGCGCAATATCAACAATTGCTTGGAGCAGAGCCGGATAATATCAAGCATCTCTATAACCTGGGAGTATCCTGCAGCGCTGCTGGCCAGTGGCAAGACGCGGTAGCGCTATTGCTACGCTGCCTCAAGGCGGATACGAATTTTTTGCCAGCCCTCACAAGCCTGTCTTGGCTCTATCAGCAACAAGGCAATGTCGAGGGGGCAATCACCATGCTGGGCCAAATCGTTCGCCTGGATCCGGAAGATACTAATGCTCGCTATCAGTTGGCTACGCTCTTGCGCACCGCAGCGCGCCTGGACGAGGCAGTCATGCAGCTCGGAGAGTTGCTAGCCTATGACCCGCTGCATTTTGCCGGAAGACTGCTATTGGCGACACTCTTTGGTAGCCAGACCCTTTGGGACGCGGCATGGGAACAGCTAGTCAAGATCTGGACCGTTGAGCGGGAATTCGTGGGCTCGCGCGAATTAGGTGAGCAGATCTGTCAAGCAGCCATCAGGCAGTCTGCCATGGCGCAAGATGCGCGGAGCGAAGTAGTTTGGCTAGAGCGTCTTTGCGAATTGCGTGGTCGTGATGCCGATCTGGTGCGCCAGCTGGCCGATCTTTGTCGCAGTATCGACCGTACCGCTCAAGCTATTGCGCTATATCGAGAATTGATCGAGCTTCAGCCCCATGATCCGGAGGCGATCTTGGCACTGGCGGCTTGCTTGCGGCGCAGCGGCAAACGATCGGAAGCGCAAACTGTCCTGCTCACACTGCTAAAGACTCATCCGCAGCATGCCCGTGCCCTGTTAGCGCTGGCTGAACTGCGGCTGGAAACCGGAAACCATGATCAGGCCCTGGAACTCCTGGGGCGAGCAGCCATTAGTGACCCCGCTTTGCTGGAAGCACAGTTGCTATTTGCCGATATCCGGATGCGCCAAGGCCAGGAAGCAGAGGCCTATCGCCTCTTGAGCGGATTGTTGAGCCAGTATCCGGCAAGCGGGGAAGTTCGTCAGGCCGGGGGCGCTTTATGTCGCCACGCTGCGCTGGCATGCCAAGGCGCTACCGAGCAGACTACCTGGTCAGGATCCCTGCTCCTTTGGTGGGAGCGTTATCTCGAATTCTTGCCGGATGATGTCAAGGTGCTAGCTCTGCTCGGTG
>JACQUT010000154.1 GCA_016267585.1 Cyanobacteria bacterium NC_groundwater_1444_Ag_S-0.65um_54_12 | reverse complement strand
CAGTAATTCATGCGCTGCCAAATTGGCAGCTGCCAACAGCTTCGTTCGCTGTTCCTGGGCTTCGCGTACCGCTGCATCTAGCGACAGCTGAGCTTCACGCTGCGCAACTTGCAAACGCTCTTCATGCGCTGACTGGAGCTCCTGAGCTTCCTTGAGCAGCTGAATTGCCGTTGCTTGCTGTTCTACCAGGTAGCGATTCCGAGCAGCGATATGCGCGATGATTGGCTTGAAGAAGAGCAAATTCAGCAAATAGGCGAATACCAGGAAGCCGACCATCTGCAAGACGATGGTAAGGTTAAAAGACAGCATGGTAGCGGATCCCCTTGCCTCTTCGTATAAACTCTACCGTCCGGCTCCGGCTGCAGTCTCTACCGCCAGCGTCACAGCTGGCTGCGCCTTGGCGGTTACTTCAGCTTTGTGCAACATGGCAGGGAAAGGATTAGCAAAGAGCAAGATGATTGATACTACGAGCCCATAAAGCGCCAGCGCTTCCATGATGGCGATGGTTACGAACATCGTTCCTTGCAAGCGTCCCTGAGCTTCCGGTTGACGAGCAATCCCCTCTATGGTAGCGGCCGAGACATTCCCCTGACCGATGCCCGGGCCGATGGCACCCAAGCCGATGGCCAGGCCGGCACCTAAAGCAGAGGCAGCAAGTACGATATCTAGGGCCATTGGTTTACGATCTCCTTTACTAACAACATTGATAGTTACTAAGCCTTGCGATTTGCTCAACGATAACCTGGAAATTGTCGGCTACGGCCCAGGCTACGTCAACGCCCATGAATACGCTATCAGACAGTTTTTCAGTGATCATGCGAGATGGCCGCACCGATATAGGCAGACGACAGCGCCGCGAAAATAAACGCCTGGATGGCGCCCACGAAGATTTCCAGGCCCATCAGCGGTAAGGGAAGCAGTACTGGAACCAGCAGCAGTAGCACAGCGATCACTACGTGACCTGCCGTCACATTGGCGAAAAGTCGCAGGGAGAGGGAAAGCGGACGGGACAGATCCTCGATCACGAGGAAGGGGAAAAGCCACCATTGCGGAGTGACAAAATGCTTCAGATACCCTAAACCCTTGTGAACAAAGCCAAAGAAGTAAAAAGACAAGAATGATAGAATAGCGAAGGCGGCGGTAGTATTTATATCACCAGTCGGAGCTTCATACACTGGTAACCGCCAGCTGGCAAAAAGCCGCCATGGCAATACTCCTAGCCAGTTTGCCGTGAGTATGAAGAGAAAAAGCGAACCAATGTACCACAAGTAGGGCGCCACTTCTGGTCCAATGAAACTACGAACCGTATTTTGCGCAAATTCGACGATCGCTTCCACCACGGTCTGACCAGAGCCCGGCATCCTGGTGAGGCCGCGAGCACAAAGCGCCCCCACTACCAGCAGCAATGCCATGATGAGCCACGAGTAAAGGACCGTATCGAGGTGAACGATCTGGTACCATGCCAGCTGCTGCTGCTGGGCAAAATCTGCCATTTCGGCCGGCGAGCGGTGCAACGTCCACCATGGTGCGGCTATCTGAGCTTCAACTTCGCCGGCGCCAGTGTTGCCAGCAAAGAGGTGCCAGCCATTTTGCCAGTAAGCGTAAATATGTTCACCGACCTTGACGCCAGCGTCTTCTGCGGCCAATGTTCAACCTCTCTCTAGTAAGGAAAACGCTTTCTTCGGACCAACCAATTCCCGGCGGCACGGGTTCCTGGCGGCCCACCAAGATTACCACAATCTCGTAGACTCCTACGACCACGCGATAGGATAGAAACGTGATGATGGCGGACCATAAATTCACCCACGGATGATTTCTGGCTAGCAGAATCAAACCGGCTGCCGCCAGTAACAGCCTGCCTGGCATCCCACTTTGTAGCACTAGCCGGTTTAGCAAGCCGACTTGCTCCCCGCGGGCTCGCATGACGAAAGCTCGCACAAAACGTCGCAATACGCTCAGGTAAACCAGCGCCAAGCTGGCGCCTGCCACTGCCCCTCGAGCCACTGCCGGATAGCCAGCCAACACCGCCACCGCAGCAATCGTCAATCCTAACCCGGCCATTGCAGCTACCAGCACTACGAAAAGCCGTTCGTCTGACATTGTCTACTGGTCGGAAGGGGGCCCTTTCAGCTGCCGAAGAAGTGACAGGAATCCCGTGAGAAATCCCACGGCCATCCCGCTTAACGTTAGCCATGGCGCAGTACCGAAACGCTGATCGAGCACTATTCCCACCACCAGGCAAAGGATTACCGGTCCAGAAAAGGATATAACATGTTTCAACGCAGCAGACTCGCGCCATCCAGCCTTCATGGATAACATATAATTGGTTGTTTAGCAAGTCAGTCTGAAGCTCGGGGGTGCCGATATGATTCAGGATGCGGATAAAGAGGCAAAGATGAGCGAGCAATTATACTCAAGGCAAGCTGCGGCGAAGCGGAAAAAATTGCTGGATCAAGAGTTGGCTCGCTGCATCGGGTTGTTAACGGAGCATGGAACCCCGGAAAAGGTTATTTTGTTCGGAACATTGGTCAAGGGGCTGGTTAATGAATGGTCCGATATCGATTTGGTGGTCGTAGAGCGAACCTCGCTGCCTTTTTTTCAAAGGCTCAAGAAGGTTCGGAAACTGCTTCAACCTAAAGTTGGCATGGATATCATGGTATACACTCCTG
>JACQUT010000139.1 GCA_016267585.1 Cyanobacteria bacterium NC_groundwater_1444_Ag_S-0.65um_54_12 | reverse complement strand
TACTCGAACCGGTCATGAGCAAAATCAGTGCGCAAGCTATGTTCGCCACCGCACGCATGCATCAGAGTGAAGAATACAAAGTACGGCTGCATGAGAGAGTAGTGAATACTTTTGTGCCTTTTGCCGTGTTGCTAGGATCATCACATGTCAACCTGGGTGACATCATTTCGTTGCAAGTAGGCGATATTCTGCCGTTAGATCAGGATACCCAGCGGGATCTGCCAATAGTGATCGGTGAGGTAGTCAAGTTCCGCGGCAGACCTGGCACAATTCGCAATCGAATGGCGGTGCAAATTACCGAAGTTATCAGCAGAGAGAAAGAGCCGCGTGACTGATTTTATCCTGCAACCAGAAGAATTAGCTGCTCTTGAGGAAATCAGCATCACAGCGATGGGGGCAGGTGCCACTACTCTTTCGATCCTGCTCAATCAACAAGTAGATATAAGTTCCCCTGACATACGGATTCTGCCGGCTGACCATTTATTTCAGTTACTGCAAGAACCATCGGTATTAGTAGAGATACCGATTGACGTTGGAAATCGCATAATAATCGGTTTCTTTTTTGGCCAGGCAGACACGGCGCGCATAACCGATCTCATGATGGGCGGAGAAGGTTCGCCTCCCGATACCATCATCGATGAGCTAAGACTTTCGGCCATTTCTGAAGCTGTAAACCAGATGATAGGCATGGCGGCTAACGCTCTTACGTCGTCTTATGGCACCAAGGTAGAAGTTTCTCCACCCCAAGCGACAATCATCGATCGGCCCGAGGAACTGTTACTTCCTCCGACTTTTGGTGAAGGGCCTTACGTAGTCATTAGCTATGTCTTTTTAATAGAAGCGTTGATCGAGTCACAGATCTTGCAAATACTACCCGGTGCTGCTTCACGAGAATTCATCAATGCCCTGAAAGCGCGATCAGCTTCTGCCAGCCAGCAGCCGGCTAAACCGGTGCATGAAAGTGCTCCGGAACTAACCTCGGGCATCGCGCAGAGCGCTCCACCACGTATGCCACAAAATCTTCCGTCTGCCATGCCACCGAGCGCTCCGGCAAGCATGCCATCAGGTACGACACCAAGCGTGCCGCCAATCATGCCTCCTGGCCCACCGCACGAAACTCATGATTGGCCGTCGCAAATGCCAGCTGGACAGCCCATGGCGCCACAGCGCCAGCAACCAGTAGCACATCCGGTACATTTTGGCCCATTAGCCAATCAGAATACGGCGATCCCAGCTGCTACTTCCGGCTTGGATTTGATTTTGGACGTGCCGCTGAAAGTTACGGTCGAATTGGGACGCACCCGTATGCAGATCAGAGATGTCCTGGAGCTTGGTAAGGGCTCGGTCGTCGAGCTTGACAAGCTTGCTGGCGAGCCAGTAGATTTGCTTGTCAATGGAAAGCTTATAGCGCGCGGAGAAGTTGTGGTTATAGATGAGAACTTCGGAATCCGCGTTACCGACATTGTCAGCCCAGCTGAGCGCGTGAGTGGTTTTCGAGGCGTCGGTATTTAGCTATGAAGTCAATACTTGTGGTCGATGATGCCGCTTTCATGCGCTTGATGCTGACGGACATCCTCTCGCAGAATGGCTATGCAGTTCTAGCCGAAGCCAAGAACGGGCTGGAAGCAGTCGAATTTTATAAAAAATTGAAAATCGATCTGGTGACCATGGATATTACCATGCCGGAAATGGACGGTATTACAGCTATAAGAGAGATTAGAGCATTCGATCCGAAAGCGCGCATCGTAGTCTGCTCTGCTATGGGTCAGCAAACTATGGTCATAGATGCCCTGCAAAGTGGCGCTTGTGATTTTATTGTGAAGCCTTTTCAAGCTGAACGCGTGCTAGATGCGATCAAGCGAGCTTTGGAATAGGGTGCCGCGCTAATGTGGCGGATAATTTTTCTGGGCGTTGCCATAGCATTTGCTTGGATTTTGTCAGAGTCGCCATTACCCATCAGGGGTCAGGATTTGCCTGATAGCTCAAAGAATCTTTCTTTGCCGGCAGATAGGCGTCCGGCACCAGGAATTCCGGGGCGTATCGGTGACAATAGCGCTGCTGGCAAACCGGAGGGCGCAAAGGATCCGTCGGATAGCGGTGCCTTTGTCTGGAAAGATTATCAGGACCCGCAAGGACAAGATAATAAGGCAGAACCGCTGTGGCAAGCGGGCCTTTGGTTTATCTTCAAGTTACTGGTAGTGCTAGGCATGATTTATCTATTTTTTGGCATATATCGACGCATGATGGCCACACGATCATCGCTTACCAAGGGACATATACGGGTCATAGAGAGTGCTCGGTTGTCCGGAACACAAAATCTTCATCTGGTACAAGTAGGAGACGCCATATTACTGATTGGCAGCAATGGGGCTGGTCTACTCAGTAGGCTGGCCGAATGGCCTGCTAACAAGGTAACTACCCCGCAAGGCCCAGTAACTTTTGGTAGCCAGCTGGCTGCGGCAACTGAACGCTCAGATGATTTCGCCGGAGTGGTGGAATCCAGTATCAAGCAGGTCGTATTGCCACCGTCAGAGGAGCCCCGGTCCTCTTGAAGCCCGTAACTGCTTACCAGGGTCGCTTTCTGGCTCGAGCCATGTGCCTATTTGTTGTGCTAGCTATCTTGTTATTACCCCAGGCAGCTCATGCACAACTGCAAATACCGCAAATTCCCTTTACCAGTGAGCGCGGAACCATAGCTGCCTCATTGCAGTTACTGGCACTGATAACAATTCTTTCACTAGCTCCGGCCATACTGGTGATGATGACCTCTTTTACTCGCCTGATCATAGTACTTTCTTTTGTTCGCCATGCCATTGGTACGCAAAGCATGCCACCTAATCAAGTACTGGTCGGTCTAGCGCTCTTTCTTACTTTTTTCATCATGGCACCGGTAGCCCAGCGGATCAACAAAGACGCTATTCAACCCTATATCGCAGGCCAAAAAGATCAAATAACGGCATTTCATGCTGCCGAACAACCGCTCCGTTCTTTCATGCTGCGGCAGACACGGCAAAAAGATCTCGGTCTTTTTGTGCATCTGGCAAAACTTTCCCGTCCTCGTACCATAAATGATATTCCTACCTACGTCATTATTCCGTCTTTCATCATAAGTGAACTCAAGACTGCCTTTCAAATGGGTTTCATGATCTTCCTTCCTTTCTTGGTGATCGACATGGTAGTCAGCAGTATATTGATGTCGATGGGCATGATGATGCTGCCTCCTATCATGATAAGTTTGCCATTCAAATTAATATTGTTCGTGTTGGTGGATGGTTGGCATCTATTGGCACGAGGGCTGGTACAAAGCTTCGTGCCATGACCCAGCAATTGTTCATGGAAGTAGCGCTACGCGCCCTGTACGTAGCGGCGATTGTTGGTGGTCCGGCACTCGTCATAAGCCTGTTAGTAGGATTGATAATAAGTATTTTTCAAGCAGTGACGCAGATTAACGAGGCCACATTGACTTTCATTCCTAAAATAGTCGCCATCATGCTCTGCCTGATCATGCTCGGACCTTGGATGCTCAATTCTCTGATCGATTACACAGCCAGTATTTTGTTAAATTTAGCACGTTACGCGCGTTAGAAATTACTTAGAGTAATGAGTCAACATGGTTTCTTGATTCCAGGCCAATGGATC
>JACQUT010000005.1 GCA_016267585.1 Cyanobacteria bacterium NC_groundwater_1444_Ag_S-0.65um_54_12 | reverse complement strand
CTGCCATACCTTCGAGCGCAACTATGCCAAATGGCTCATAAAGACTGGGAACCACCGCTACATCAGCAATGCGATAAATTCTCAATAACGTGGCATCATCGACATAACCCGTAAAGAGACATTTATGACCCAGGTTCAGAGCTCCGGCCCGAGTCTTCAGTTCATCCAGAAAACCACCGCGCCCGATAATAATAAATTTGGCGTCAGGGTAGCGTTCTAGAATCTGGGGCGCTGCTTCTATCAGAAATTGTGCTCCTTTTTCCGGAACCATCCGACCCACGAACATTACAATTTTTTCAAAATCGAGAGCTAGACGACGACGAAAAATCATGCGGTCGGGAAAATCGAAATGAAACTTCTGGTGCACGATACCGTTAGGGATGACGTCTATCTTGTCTGCCGGTACTGAAAATTGTGCCTGTATTTCATTGTTCATTGTCCAACTGCAAGTTATGGCCCGGTATGCTTCATACGTCAAGCACCATTCTTGTTGCGCGATATAGCGTGATAGCGCATTGTGCAGACCCTTCATGCGGCCAGCTTCGGTTGCATGAAGGGTGGCTACTATGGGCAGATCAAGAGCTTTTTTGAGTAGATAAGCTGATTGCGTCACTAGCCAATCATGGGCATGAAAGAGATCGAAAGCGACTAAACGCTGTGTTTCAAAAGCCATTCTGGCTATATTGAAATTGAGATGCAAAATCCACGAGAGGAAATCTGGCGTGGGGGCATTATCCCCGCGCGCTCTATGTAGGTGAACTCCCTGAACTATTTCGTGCTCGGGCACTTCCGGGTGATCGGCGGTAAATACGTGAACTTCATGGCCATGATTTACCAAAGCTTGTGATAATTCCTCGACATGTCTGGCAATCCCCCCCACGATTCGTGGCGGATATTCCCATGTCAACATCGCAATGCGCATTTTTATTTTCCCCATTTCTCAATTCAATTTTAGTTATCAGCTTGTCGAATTTACCTTTTAGAACATATCTTGCGTTTGCCGCAAATAATCGACGATCAGTTGTAGTGATCCTGGCTCGCCAAAACCTCCTGACTTTGTCACAACACGTAGATTCCTTCCGAGAATCCGCGCTACGGGAATTGCTGGGAGAACTTCGTCTACCAGTTCCAGCCAGGTAGCCGACAAGGCGGAACATACTGCCGCCGCCGTTTCGCCACCAGTTATTACTACACCGCCCAACGTCACTAGACGACTCACCTGGTAGGCCAGAGTACCGAGAGCTGAAGCCAGGCTTGCACCCAATTGGTTTTGCGTCATGCCGAGATTAATCCCGAGCTCCCGATCTTGCGCCACCTGCTTGGCTGTCAATGCACCAGTCACTATGACGTCCCGTCCAGCCAGCAAGCCTTGTAACGCTTGCCTGGTTGCCATTGCTAGCTCGTCATGGATGGCCCAGCGCTTGATATCGGCGCGGTCTTCGCTAGCTAATAAGGATTCCTTTTGCGAATTTGGCGCTCTCTCCTGGGCACTTGCTTCAGTTAGCAATAGCTGGCGCACATCTACCAGGACGAGACGAGCATTTGTCCCCATGTGATTGATCTGTTCTAGTGTCACGGGATTCGGCGACCCAGAAATAACTAGCGCTGGTGGCGTGCGACTTAGCACACGGCCCACATATCCGTGGTAACCCACCAGAACGCTTGGTGAATCCGCAGGCAGCAGCGCCCCGCCCCCCTGCCAGTTGCTTGAATAGTCAGCAGTAGCGCACCAAGTCTTTGACAATTCATTAGTAAGCATGCTAGCTAGACCAGCTGAGCCTACCGGCAGCACTGACAAGGGCGATTGTTCGATTGCCTTGGCTATGGCGTGCAGATCTTCGGTGCGCACGGCATCTACCACTAACATGCGCACGCCTGACGATCGGGCTTCGGCAAAGGCTCCGGCGATCGCCTCTGTGCCTGCCAGAACCGTTCGCAGGTCCACCAGATCTACTTTCTCATTCGTTGGTGCCAGCAAAGTGGGAATATGCGATTCTTTAACCGGTGCCAGAGGGTCATTAGCATAAGCAGAGAGGAATACCGGCATCCCGCCAACCAATTGAAAACCACCCACCGTAATTCTGCCGGCTAGCGGAAATGCTGGCGCGATAATCGCCATATCAAGATCTAGCTCGCTTAGCAAGCGGCTGACCTCGAAAGCCAAGTTACCGCGTAACGTACTATCGATCTTGTGGTAGAAATGCCAACAATCCATAGCTTGCAACCAGCGAGCCACTCTGGCAACACACTCGGCAGCTTGTTTAGCTTCTAAATGTCGACTGCCGGCGTTCACTGCTATAGCACGGACTTTTCCGGGTACCGGCAAATCATCTTTTGGCGGAAACGAACTCAAGAGCCAGCTTCTAAAACCACCCCGATGAAATTGCAGACCAGTATCTCCCGCTCCAGTCAGATCATCTGCAACGACGCCGATACGCCCCTGCAGTTGTCTTTGAGCGGGAGACAAGCTCAAAATTCCTCGCTGTTGGTAGTACGATTATCCTGCCGACTCCCTAGCAATCGTAGGTTATTAGCCGTAATTACTGGCATCTCATGCCATTGACCTTGGGCATCTTTCCATTTGGAAATTTCCAGCCGGCCTTGGATGCCTACCAGTGAACCCTTTCGCACATAATCAGCGGCAATTTGCGCCTGTTTCCCCCAAAGCTCTATGCGAAACCAATCTGTAGTTTCTACTCCCTCAGTGCGGCGTACTGGACGATCTACCGCCAAGTTAAAAGTGGTTTTGGCGTTGCCAGAAGGTTCGAGAAAACGGATTTCGGGATCCCGTCCGGCGCGGCCTACCAAAACTACCGAATTTACCATCTTTTTGTCTCCTCGAAAAATACTTCCACATGATAGGTCGTAGCTATAACCTTCGTCTATTTTTGCTATCATGCCACAACATAGTATAATAATCAAATAATCTGATTAAAAGATCAACTAGCGTCAGCTATGTTAGCCTATTAATTGTGAAAATGAACATAAAAGATGACCTTATCCTGGTGGATTTGCCGACCTTTGATGGTCTGGCGGCAGCGGTAGCGGCTAGACGCTTACGTCCCGGTGCACTGGTAGTGGTGCCTGCTGAGCTTCCACCTATGGTACGAGCTTTTATTAGCTTGCATGGCGATGCCTGCGGATTACTCGATACCGAATGGCCTCATGATCGTCTTGCAACGAAGCTGTGCCCGGATTCCGGCACGGTACTTCCTGCCAGGATGATTTGGGGAAAGATCGAAAGTGCCGGTGAGGCTAGAGCGGTCACTACTCGTGTGATCACGGTTCTACAGCAGCAAGGCATTCCACTCTCGCCCATGGAAGCAACTCTGCTGTATTTAGGCGTATTGGACGGTTCAAAAGGATTGCCGACCCTGTTGGATGCCCGGGCACTGGTCTACCTGCTAGAATCCGGAGCCAGGCGCGAGGTAGCCCAGAAGTTTTTGCGGGAGCGGACAGCCATGTTGCTTGGCGAGTCAGCAGAGCAGGTGGGAAGTGTACGTGCAGCAATGCACGCACCAGTCCAATTTGTTGCGCCTGAAACAACTATAGCCGAGGCTCAGGCGTTGCTTTGGCGAACCGGCCATGGTGCTTTGCCAGTAGTGCAAAACGCTAAACCTCTAGGTATTTTGCTTCGCCAGGATCTAGATCGAGCCATTCGACATGGACTGAGATCTCGACCAGTCCAGGAGGCTATGTGTCTGAATCCACCAACTGTTCTGCCAGACGTCGCGCTTTCGGAAGCGTTGAAGTTATTGGTAGCACCTGGTCCCGGGCGGGTGCTGGTGATCGACGAAAATCATTGTCTGATCGGAATTATTGCTCGTTCCGATATCTTGTCACGCCTGTACGAACAAGCGCATCCAGTCAAAGAAGTTACCTTTGGCGCTGCTGAACTTCTGGAAAGCTGCTGGACTGCTGACAAAGTCGCTCTCTTGCGGCGAATTTCGCAAGTTGCCGGTAAGCAAGATCTTTACCTGGTAGGTGGAGCCGTGAGAGATTTGTT
>JACQUT010000133.1 GCA_016267585.1 Cyanobacteria bacterium NC_groundwater_1444_Ag_S-0.65um_54_12 | reverse complement strand
GTGGAAGCCGATCGTGCTACTGGCTACTATACTCTACCAGTGCTATTTGGACGTCGGGTTGCTGTAGCGGTGAGTTTGCTGTTTGGGTTAGTCAGTATCTTGGCTTCTGCCATTTTGCTGGTTGCAGTCTATAGCGTGGCTAGATCGGATCTTGGCATTTCGCCATTGGCTGCCTTATCAGGATCAGCTTTGTTCAAGGTGGCTGACTGGCAGGTCTTATTACCGGCGGGTGCGCTGTGGCTGGCAGGGATAGGCACACTTATCTGGGCGCACCAGCGAGCCTGGCACGTCACTCGCGATGATGCTGCGCATCCCGCCATTGCACTTACGGTCCGCGGCTATGTCATGCTACACCTAGGTGAGGCTGCCATGTTGCGCCATGACCTGTTAACCGGTGCTTTGCTGTTGCTGTTGCTCTTTGAAATAGCACTGGCCCGGCGACCGCTCCGAACTCAGATATGAATCAAGATCAACGCTCTGCCCTCGTTCTGTTGAACCCCGCAGCTCGGCGTGGCAGGGGGAAATACTGTTACGACAAGGTTCATTCGGTCATCGCTGCTAACTACGAGAGTCAATTGGTTGAACTGGATTCCCGTGGTGATTGGAAAGAGGCGGTACATAGCGCCTTGCTAGCTGGGGTACGCGTTTTTATCGCTGCTGGCGGTGATGGTACCGTTAACTCACTGGCCACTACTCTGGTAACACTGCGTGGGGTGACCCCGCTGGCCGAAATCACGATTGGCGCCGTAGGCATCGGTTCGAGCAATGATTTCCACAAACCGGTGGCAGCACGCAGCAATGGTTTGCCCATCCGTATCAATTTAGCGCGATCCTCTTGGCGCGATATCGGTCGGGCCTGCTATACCGATGAAAATGGCCAGCTGCAAGAACGCTATTTTTTGGTAAGCGCTTCACTCGGGGTAACCGCAGCGGCCAATGGTTTTTTTAACCATCCCGATAACTGGCTATCATGGTTAAAACGCTGGTGGGTCCAGGGAGCCATTGTCTATGCTGCCATTGTCACGATTGCGCGTCATCAGAATTTGCCAGCCGTCTTGCAAATAGCGAGCGAAACCCGGCCACTGGAACTTTCAAATTTGAGCGTAATGAAGACCCCCTACCTGTCTGGTTCTTTTCGCTACGATACCCCAGTAGAACCTGACAATGGCTTGCTGGCTGTAAATTTGTGCTCCGGCATGACGCGCTGCGGCATCTTGCAGTTACTGTGGCACCTGGCATGCGGTCGATTTACCGGATTGCCCGGCACTTGGCACTGGCTGGCTCCCAAGGTCACGGTGGAACTTGAACGGTCAGTCGATCTAGAACTAGATGGGGAGGTATTTTTGGCGCGTTCTGCCAGCTTCGATATTCTGACGGAACAGCTTCGGGTATGTGGCTGAAATGAATAATACCGAGCGAATTACTAATTTGCTGAACAGTGTCAGCGAAAATCGCTTGCTGGGACGGTGGGCAGCCATTTTTTCGCGCTCGCCGCAGCAAATCGGTAAGATGCACGAGACCGACGCGGAACTTTTACCGCTAGGAAATAACCGCTTGTTAGCCTTGACCATCGATACGGTAGCCGAGGAAATCCACCTTAGCCTCTACCGCTCTCCCTATCTGGCTGGCGAAATAGCCGTCGTAGCGTCGCTATCCGATCTGGCAGCTGTAGGTGCCGAACCGTTAGGATTACTGGTTGCTGCAAGCTTACCCAAAGATCAGCGCAATGCCACTCAAGAAGCAGTAGCCAGAGGCATCGAAGCTGCTTGCCGTGCCCACGACACTTACGTGCTGGGCGGCGATACCAACGAAGCGGAAGATTTGGCCATCACCTGTGTCGCCGCAGGCATCGTCCCGCAGGATCAAGTGCTTTTCCGGTCAGGTTGTGCGCCAGGAGAGAGGATCTTTGCCTCCGGATTGCTAGGTGCCGGTTCGGCTCTGGGTGCCGCTGTCTTCTTGGGACTGGAGCAAGATGCGGATAAGCTGGTCACTGGTAGTTGGCAGCCACAGGCACGCTTGACTGAAGGGTACCTACTGCGCGGTCTGGCTACCACATGCATGGATACCAGCGATGGTCTGGTGACTACCCTTGATCAGCTAGCTCGACTCAACGGAATTGCTATTCATATCACTAGACCGCCAGTCCAGCTGCTAGAACCGACAGCACTTGCCATTCATGAGCGTTCAGGTCTGCCAGCGCTCGCTTTTTTGGCGAGCCAAGTGGGTGAGTTCGAGCTGGTATTTACCGTTCCAGAGAACCGCTGTCCAGAACTGGCACGGCGGGCTGCTACTTGTAACTGGAAACCCATCGAATTGGGTTATACAGAGCAAGGTTTTGGTCTTTTCATTCAAGGGCACCCCATTGATGGTGCCCGAGTGCGCAATCTTTGGTACGATAGTGCTGGCGATGTTAGCAGCTATCTTGGAGCGTTGTGCGCACTTTGATGAGGTCTTCTGCTGGCTAAGACCATCGGTGGCATGCGGAAGACCCGCCACAAGGGGCTCCCCAGAGTCGGGTGGAGGCTTCGGCTCGATCTGCTGGTGAAGATGAAGAATTAAAAAATTGCAAAGTGTTTGGGGATGCCGGCGGGCTAGCTGCTCGCATAGCAGCCGGCAGGGGCGCAATAAGTGATGACCATCAAGCATGACACTCTATTGCTAGTCTCCCGAGCAATGCAAAGCCGCCGCATACGTTTCTGGTGGGCATGCGGTGGGATAGCGTTGTGTGTATTGCTAACTCTCGTACTTCTTGCCGCTAACCGTAGCCTGGAAGCCAGCATCCGTGCTTATATCGGCCAAGGCTCCGCTGATTTATGGCTGGCTCCACGGGGAACTGACAATTTAATTCGTTCTTCATCTTTTTTGCCCAGAGCTGCCCTGACAACCGCCAGACAAACTTCCGGCGTGGCAATGGCCGATCCGATTTTGCGAAGCTTCGTGACTGCTATGACCGATCGTCCGAGCGACCAGGGCGCTGGCAAAACTTTGACACTGCTAGGAATCGGTTATCGCACGCCAAATGGTCTAGGTAAGCCGACTCGACTGATAGCCGGAAGAATGCCGAATGCTTGGCGTGAAGTTACTTTAGATCGCGCTGCTGCCTATCGCCTGGGTGTTGGACCCGGCCAGCATATTCGGCTCAACGGTTTGCCGGTGCGAGTGGCGGGCATCACGGTCGATACTAACTTGCTGGCTACGCAATTCCTTTTTGGCGATGAACAAGCGGCAGCTGCCTATAGTAATATTCCTGGGCTCATATCCTTTATTGCTATCAAGCTGCAACCCGGGTCGCTGCCAGCAGCACTGACACGCCGTCTGACGTCACGTTTACCGCAAACCGTTGTTTATACCCGTTCTGAGTTTACCGCCAATAACTTGCGCGAGGTATCCGCTGGCTTCAAACCACTGCTGATTCTGCTGCTAGCAGTGGGTATGGGTGTTGCCGCGGTATTAGTAGGTTTACTGCTACAGGGAGTAATCGAGGATCGCCGCAGCGCTATCGCGGTATTGCTGGCGTTAGGCACCAGTGCCATTGCCATTGCAGCGGGTATTGTGAGACAAGCCTTGATCTTGACGGTTGGTGGCACAATGCTTGGCGCCATGCTCGCTGGGGGTATTTTCTTTTTACTAGATCAGCTGGTTCCTACTTTGGCGCTGGTATCACTAACACAAGACGTCGTCAAAGTTTTCGGCTTATTTTCCCTGGTCGGTACTGTCACGGCATTATGCTTTACCTGGCGGATTCGCAATGTTGATCCCTTCGAGGCATTTAGACCATGATAGCCGCCAATCAGGGAGCTGATAATAACATTCTGGAGTTGCGGGCAGTTCATAAGATGCGGGGAGCTGGAGCGCGCGCAGTGCCAGCGTTGCGTGGCGTTTCTTTGGCGATCGCCCCGGGCGAACTGGTGCTGCTAGAAGGCCCGAGCGGTTCCGGCAAGACCACGTTATTAGCGGTGGCCGCCGGATTGCTGACTCCCGATGCCGGACAGGTATTTCTGGCTGGAGCCAGGTTCGATTCTGAATCATCCTCCAGACGGCGTGAGAATCGCGCCAGTAAAATTGGTTTTGTCTTCCAGCGTGCCAACCTGCTAAGCGAACTGACGGTATGGCAAAATATCATGCTGGGCGCCGTGTTAGCCGGCTTGCCCAGATCTTTGGCCAAGCTAGAAGTCGAGCATTTGCTCACGACACTCAGTATAGCTACGCTTGCCACTCGCCGTCCCAGCGAGCTCTCTGGCGGGGAAGAGCAGCGGGTAGCGGTAGCCAGGGCGTTGATTCATCGACCGGTAGTGATTTTGGCCGATGAGCCGACCGG
>JACQUT010000132.1 GCA_016267585.1 Cyanobacteria bacterium NC_groundwater_1444_Ag_S-0.65um_54_12 | reverse complement strand
TTATGAGGGAGTAGACAAAGTTTTTGCGGTACAAGCCGGTCGCGAAGTTCGCTTGATGGTGGTTCCCGATATGGTCGATGACGTCATGGCGGCTAAGCTGGCCCGCGATATCGCCAGGCAAATCGAGTCAGAACTGGAATATCCTGGAATGATCAAAGTAACGGTAATCAGAGAGACCAGGAATACGGAATTTGCCAAATAATAAGCGAATGTAACTCGTTAGTACGGGGTATAGTAAAGGATCCCATAACCCTTGCTCGATACATACCAGAGGTCAGCGTAGTGGACGTCAATGTCTTCAAAGTCTCTGCTAAATCCAACCCTTCATCAGTAGCCGGAGCTCTAGCCAGTGTGTTGCGCGAGCAGGGCCGGGTAGAGCTGCAAGCAATCGGGGCCGGTGCCATCAACCAGGCGATAAAGGCAATTGCCATTGCACGTGGTTATGTTGCACCCGGTGGTATGGATCTGATATGCGTGCCAGCCTTTATAGACATTCTCATTGACGGAGAAGAACGTACAGCTATCAAACTGATCGTAGAGCCCAGATAGCTAGGCGGGTACTATCCCCTAGCGTTCCAGGAGAAAGATCCGTAAAATGTGGTCAATGGCGTAAGCAAAGGCATAAGTTGTGTAATGTTTTCGGGTTCGTGTCAGAAAAGAGGGTGAGCATATGGAATTGGTCATCAAGGGTAAGAACCTGGACGTCACCGATTCATTGCGAGAATACGCCACGCGGAAACTGGGTCGGCTTACTCGAAGTATCGATGGCATAATGTCAGCTCAGGTAGAGCTATCAGTAATCAAGAATCCATCCGTCGCGGACAATCAGATAGTGGAGGTTACCTTGATGGCTGGCGGAACGGTAATTCGCGGCGAAGATGCGTCGAACAGCATGTATGCTTCTATTGATCAAGTATCAGACAAGATAGAGCGTCAGCTCCGGCGACTCAAACAGCGAATGGAAGATCGGCGCCACCATCGAACCAAGACTTCGGTCGCGGTCGTGAGCGAGGAAGAAGCAGCTGAAGTTTTTCCCGAGACTGAATCTCCCCAGATTATCAAGCTTCCTTCTTGTGAACTGAAACCGATGGCTCCAGAGGATGCAGCCTATCAACTCGATCTGTCAGGTAAGGATTTCCTGGTTTTCATTAATCGACATACCGAGGCGGTAGCTGTCATTTACCATCGCCGAGATGGCAACTATGGCTTGATAGAGCCCACCTCCGCTTGAAGATCGCCTGACGATTTCCTACCTATGACTTCTCCCCTCGAAACTGCTGCAACTGACCAGATGACGGTAGCGGCAGGTGAAATGACTTTGGTAGAGCATCTAGAAGAGCTCAGATGGCGAATCATAAAGTCGGTGTTGGCCATCGCCGGGGGATTCGTTATCTGTTTCATCTACCATGTGCCGCTAATTTCGCTGTTGCTGGCGCCAGCGCGGCGGTTAAAGGTTATTGCGACCGGTGGACTGGTTTTCACTTCGCCCGCCGAATATTTCATGGCAGCTCTGAAGTCCGCTTTCTTTGGTGGAGTTTTCCTGGCCTTGCCAGTGCTTCTTTACCAGTTAGTTGCTTTCGTATCACCCGGCCTCGATGCGCGTGAACGCCGCTGGTCATGGGTGCTGGTAGCGGGTGCTGCCTTGCTCTTTGCTGCGGGGGCGAGCTTCAGCTATTTTGCCCTTTTGCCAGTCGGGTTCAACTTTCTGATAGGTTTTGCGCCAGCCTCGGTAGTGCACCCCATGCTGTCGGTAGGAGCGGTTCTTGACTTCAGTACGGTTTTTTTATTTGCTACTGGCGCCATTTTTCAGTTGCCCATAATAATGCTGGGTTTAGCTTTGATTGGAGTGTTGACCTCACAACAACTGCGACGCTACCGCAAGATATTCATAGTAATCGCTTTCTTGATTGGAGCTCTGCTTTCGCCTTCGCCCGACGTTCTCTCGCAAGCCCTCCTGGCCGGAGCTTTACTGGTGCTTTTCGAGCTCAGTATCAAGCTGATACAGCTAGCGGGGAAGTGAGGGAAAGTTAGCTAGCGGGTAAATGGAAGGCAGAGAAGCCCAACTTAGGAAATGGCATGGCTATTTCAGCAACTTTGCTTCCGCAACTTTTGGACTCGGCTTGCCGTCTTTGGGACGAAGTGGAGGATTTACGAGCATTCGCCCGGGGCGTAGCCAAAGCCTGGTCCAAGATCCTGGGCCAAGAGGATGTTTTCATCGCTTTTCGCGATGACGCTGCTCGACCTTGGCGAGTATTTGCTGCCGTTCCGGATATAGAAGCTGATTTTGCGGAGCGCTTACCAGCGTTCGAGCCTGGCGATGAAACCTTTTGGGACGATAGGCGCTGGCATCCTACCGCTTTGCCGGTACCGCGACCGTTAACAGCTTACTTGTTTACCATCAATCCTTTGCCTGAAGAGTTTATTTTGGTGCGTCACCTGCTGGCATCGAGTATCGCTTCGTATGCTTTTGGCCAGCGTGCTGTCCGTGCTGATTTATTGGTAGGTCAGGTGGCGCGCAAATTACATGCCTTACAGTTACTTACGCTAAATATCAACAACTCTTATGATCTCAAAGCGCTTTCTTTTGACATCTGTACGATAG
>JACQUT010000129.1 GCA_016267585.1 Cyanobacteria bacterium NC_groundwater_1444_Ag_S-0.65um_54_12 | reverse complement strand
CTATAAAGTCCATGGCTTGGTAGCACGCCGGGCTTCTGACACCTATTGGCGCTTGCGTTATCTAGATATCTTCGAGCAAGTGCAGCTTATAGAAGGCGATCTCACTGATTTGGCTTCATTGACGCGTGCTATTGAAAAATCAAAGCCGGATGAAGTTTATAATCTGGCATCCCAAAGTTTCGTTGGTACTTCCTGGGAACAACCTATTCATACCGGTTTAATTACTGGCCTGGGAGTCGTCAATATTCTCGAAGCTATTCGTTTAATTAAGCCTGATACGCGATTTTATCAAGCTTCCACGAGTGAAATGTTTGGCAAAGTCATAGAGTCGGTGCAAAATGAGAAAACACCGTTCTATCCTCGCAGTCCTTATGGAGTAGCCAAGGTATATGGCCACTGGATCACGGTGAACTATCGTGAAAGCTTTGGCATTCATGCTTCAAGCGGGATTCTATTCAATCATGAATCACCATTGCGAGGAATTGAGTTTGTCACTCGAAAAATTACGGATGGTGTGGCCAAGATCAAGCTTGGCCTCCAGAAAGAATTGCACTTGGGCAACATGGATGCCAAACGTGATTGGGGTTTCGCCGGTGATTATGTAACTGCCATGTGGCAAATGCTACAGCAAAAAACGCCAGATGATTATGTTATTGCTACCGGTCACTCAATTTCAGTACGTGAATTTTGCCAATTGGCGTTTGACTATGCGAATCTCGATCATGAAAAATATGTAGTTATTGATCCAGAACTCTATCGTCCCGCAGAAGTCGAAGTTCTCATCGGCGATGCCGAAAAAGCTCGCAACAAGCTTGGCTGGTCACCAAAGACCAGGCTGGAAGATCTGGTGCGTATAATGGTGGATGCTGACATGCTGCGCACAGAGGAATCAATGGTATTAACCAAGCGGCGAAAATTTGATTCTATGCCAACTTCACACTCGCTAGCAGCAGCCGAATGAGGGGAGCCGTAAGAGGGGGGCATGCTATAGGCTGATAAATAATCGAGGGGCAAGGTGGCACTTGTCACTTTTCAAGCATGCCTGGTTATGTTAGCGTCAAATAGTGGGCCCCCTAAACGTTCTCGAGCTAGAGATCGATAACTTCAAGACATTTCGGCATGAAAGAATTCCTTTCATGCCTGGTTATACTGCAATTTCTGGACCAAACGGCTCAGGCAAGAGCAATATTCTCGATGCTTTGCTCTTCGCCCTGGGATTATCGAGCAATCGAACGCTGCGTGCCGAAAAAGCGACGGATCTGATCAACAATGCTTCCTCGCGTCGTGAGGCACGCGTAACAGTTCGTTTCGGTGAAAAAGGCTCGATGGCGCCTGATCTCGAAATCTCTCGCCGGGTCCGTGAGGCCCTGTCTCTAGAAAGCAGTGCACCAAGTTGCCATAGTACTTACTATCTCAACGGCAAGGTCGCTACGCTCACTGAAATACATGATACGCTCGCTCAACATCATGTAAGCCCTAATGGTTATAACGTGGTCATGCAAGGCGATGTTACTTCGATCATTCGCATGACCTCCGGCGAGCGCCGCAAGATCATTGATGAAATCGCTGGCGTAGCCGATTTCGATCAACGCATCGAACAGGCGCACCAAGAACTACAAACTGTTGCCGAGCAAGAAGATAGAACCATCTTGTTATTAAGTGAAATTGCCCAGCGGCTAGAAGCATTGCAAAGTGAACGCGAGCAAGCGCTCAAGCATCGGGAACTTACCCAGGAAATTGCCCGGTATGAGCTCGCTAGCAAGTTGGCAAGGTGGTGGGAGCAGCGAGAAGCTGTTCGCGGTCTAGAGAAGCTAGTCGAAACAAACGCTATTGGCTACCGAGAATTAGAAATAGCTCGGGACAAAGCTCAGGTGGCCTTGGAAGAAACGCTGGCAAAAGAAGCTGCGCTCGTAGACCGTATTCGCGAGGAAGGTGGTCAGCGCCTGGAAGAATTAGACCGCCGCTATCTGGAATTGAGTTCTAGGCGGGAAAATGCTCGATTAGGGCAAGAGTCGGCATTGGCACGAGTTCGCGATCTAAATACCGCGATACAGCGAGTCAAGGAAGTCATTGTCCGGGAAGACGTCGCCTCTGTGGAATTAACAGCCAATGAGGCCTTACTGGAGCAAAAACACGAGTCATACGAGCAACAATTTGCGCTCTTGACCCAAGAGCAATCAAAATATCAAGAAAAATTGGCCGATCTCATGACAGAACTCCAAGATGTGGTGACAAGAATTGCAACGTTAAACGATAGACAGACGAAGCTAGCGCAACAGCTTCATGAATTACAGGTTCATCGCCTCAAGTTGGAAATTGAGCGTGCTCGAATGGAAGAACAAATAACCAGGCGCAAAGAAGAACAAAACGACCATCAAATGCAGCTCCGAGAGGCATCGCTGAACATAGAACGCCTTGGTGAGAGAAAGGCACAATTACAGCAAGCTGCCTTGGGCGCACGGGATGACCAGGATCGGGCAATCTCCAATGTAGAAAATCTCAAGAAAGCGCTTGCCACCGTCGAAGCAAACCTGGCACAAGCACGACAAACCCTTGCAAATGCTGAACATCATTTGAACGCTCAAGAGTCTAACCTGGGCGAAGCAACGGAAATAGTACTAAACGCCAGTATCCCTGGGGTAGTCGGCACGCTCATAGAACTGGGCGAGGCAGAGTCCCGTTTTGCTAGAGCCTTGCAAGAAGCCGCTGGTGGTCGACTCCGCAACATCGTGGTAGCAGACGATAACGTGGCACACCAAGTGAGCAAACTAGTAAATAGCCGAGCGGTCGGACGGGTAACCTGCTTGCCGCTTAACAAACTTCAAGCACCACGGCGCCTCTCTCCTGTCAATATTCCTGGCTGCTTGGGTTATGCGATAGATAAAGTACACTTTGATTCCCGTTACTTGGCAGCCTTCGCCTTGGCATTCGGCGATACGCTGATTTTCGAAACACTCTCTGCTGCACGAGCGCACCTGGGTACCTACCGAATGGTGACTTTAGACGGAGATGTGCTTGATCGGACAGGCGCCATGACGATGGGCCGGAGCAAAAACCAGCCGCTACAATTTCTGGCAAACCTGCGAAAAGAGCTAGATACAGCACAAGCAGCTTTCCAGGCCGCTGCCGGGCGGGTGGCAAGTCACCAAGAAGCGCTCCGCACCATGGGAGTAGCAGCGGAAGCTGCCGTAGTTCGTCGCCGTGAAGCCGAAGATGCCGCTCATGTCGCAGAGCGCGAGCAGCAAGCCGCCTTACAACTAACAACCGAGCTACGTATTAAGCTAGCGGAAATCGCTGACAGTCTACAAAAGGAGATAGCTCAGTTCAATCTGCTTAATCAGGCAATAGAAGAGGCCATTGCTGCTAGTTTGCCGATAGAAGATGAACGTAATCAACTAGAACTTCAGGCCGCAGAGCTGCAAGAATCCTTGGGCGACGATCAAATAACAGATTTGCAACAATCAGTTCAGCAAACGGGCTGGGCTGCTCAAGATGCGAGCGCCAAAGCTCGCATGACAGCAAATGAACTGCTAGAATTGAAACGTCGCAAGGAAGCCACCCAATCCGCCAAGCAACGAGCAATTGCTGAGCAATTACAATATCAGCAAGAAATCCTGGCTGTCGAAGCAGAAGCCTTGGCGCAAAGCCAGCATCAAGAAGACGCCACTGCGGCGTTGGCACTCATCGAACAAGAACGCAAAGAAGCTCGCATAGGCCTGGAACAGTTGACATATGCTCGTGAAGTTACTACTGCCGAACGCTATAAGCGAGAAGCAATAGTAGTTGCACGTAAACGTGATCTTGCCGAGTTAGAAGAAGGGGTACGTCAACTCCACGATAAACTGGCCGAACAACGGGAAATCCTTCGTGCCAAAGAGGATGAGCTTTGGGAAGAAAATGTGGATCTTCTTGCGCAGAAGCCACCGCTGTCCAGCGCACAAGTTGCCATGGCTCAACAAAATGCCATTGCCCGGTTAGCCGAACTTGGGCCCGTCAACCAGCTTGCTATCGAGCAATATGATAGAGAAGAAGAGCGCATGAGCGATCTGCGTGCCAAAATAGCGGCGTTACGTCACGAACATGAGGCTCTCATCGCACGCATTGCTGAAATTAGCGGGCAGAAGAAAACCGTATTCCTGGAAGCTTTCACGCAAATCGAGCAGTATTTCCGAGAAATTTTCGCCGAACTTACAGGCGGCACGGCTAAACTCACGCTAGAAGATGTTACTGATCCTTTTGCCGGCGGACTCATCATTCATGCCCAGCCGCCCGGCAGTCGAGTCTATCGGATCGAAGCGATGAGCGGTGGCGAAAAATCATTGACCGCCTTAGCTTTCCTCTTTGCTATCCAGCGAACTCAGCCGGCTCCCTTTTACGCTTTAGATG
>JACQUT010000128.1 GCA_016267585.1 Cyanobacteria bacterium NC_groundwater_1444_Ag_S-0.65um_54_12 | reverse complement strand
TCGGAAGAACTATTTCTATCCCGATCTGCCGAAAGGTTACCAGATTTCGCAATACGACCGGCCACTGGGCATGGCTGGTTACCTGGAAGTATTGCTGCCAGAAGGTGCCAAGCGGGTGCGGATTCATCGCCTGCATCTAGAGGAGGATGCCGGCAAGCTAGTTCATGCTGGTGCTGCTGGTTTGGCGGGTGCCGATTACAGTTTGGTGGATCTCAATCGTGCCGGAGTTCCTTTGCTGGAAATCGTTTCGGAGCCCGATCTCCGTTCCGCCGAAGAAGCCAAGACTTACCTCCAGGAGCTCAGGTTGTTGCTCATGGTACTGGGAGTGAATGATGGTCGCATGGCAGAAGGCTCACTGCGTTGCGATGCTAACGTTTCGATCAGGCCGCGCGGTTCTACCCTACTCATGACCCGCACGGAGATCAAGAATTTGAATTCGTTCAAGTTCTTACAGCGTGCCCTGGACTACGAAATAGCACGACAGATCCGTCTGTCACAGGCCGGTGAGACCATCGTGCAAGAGACCCGTCTTTGGAGCGAGGAACGCCAGGTAACTTACGCCATGCGTTCTAAAGAGGAAGCAAGCGACTATCGTTACTTCCCGGAACCCGATCTCGTACCGCTGGCTATTGCTCCTTCCGAGATCGCTACGCTGCGCGAAAGCCTGCCAGAACTGCCAGCAGCACGACGTCAGCGTTATGAACAGCTTGGTCTGTCGCCGCAGGAAGGAGCCATAATAGCAGCAGATCTAGCTTTGACTGCTATTTTCGATCAGGCAGTGCCAGGCGCCAGAAATCCCAAGTCAATAACCCGCTGGCTGCTAGGCGATGTCTCTGCCATCATGAGCGAGCACAAGCTAGCACTTGCAGCAAAGCCGCTTTTTCCAGAGCAGCTTCGCTGCTTGGCGGATCTGGTAGATAGCGGCGAACTTACGGCAAATGCAGCAAAAAAAATCTTGCCTCAGATAATGCTAGCCGGGAAAGATCCCCGAACGCTCATAGCTGAACTGGGGCTGGCTGCTATCAGCGATGAAGCAGCACTGCGCGAGTTGGTAACCAGGGTATTGGCTAACTACCCGGATCAAGCAGCCGAATATCGATCTGGCAAAGCCAAGGTCCTGATCTTTCTGGTGGGTCAAGTTATGCGGGAATCGCAAGGGCGCGCCACGCCGGCTCTGGTGCACCGCCTGCTCCAGGAGGCCTTGCGCTAGCCCTGTTGAACGAAGTGGGAGAACGCTGGCGACTGGTCGCCAAGCTCAGCGGTGAACTAGAGCGACGAACTGATCAGCACGAGCGCTTGCTTTTCCTTTACGATACTCTCAAATCCCTGCTGAAAATGCAGCGTGTTCGCCTTTTTACCATCCAGCGACCGCTAGCGGAACTTTCGTCGCCGGGGCGCAATCGCTTGCCATTTTTCGAGTATCTAGCCATGCAGCGTCAGCCGGTCTTGATTTCTAACATCGAAGCGGAAGGCCTGGCTTTACCACCGGAGATTCAAGATTGGCACTATCCGACTTTGCTCTTCATTCCCTTGATTTCACGCGAAGTAGCTCTTGGTATATTGCTGCTGGCCTCGCAAGAAGTGTTGCAACTAGATAAAGACGAGGGTGAGCTCATCATGGCGATTGTGCCGATTGTAACCAGCACCCTGGAAGTCGCTACCTTGGAGCAAGCGGTTTCGCGTCAAGAGCGTTATACTCGCCTGCTGGATGGCATCGACACCATGATCCGTACCAAGACACTGCCGGAGATACTGGGAACGGTGGCAACCGAGGTTCACCAAGCTTTGGAGACGGAACGTACCCTGATTTTTTCGCGACGCGGTAACGACGATATCGAGATTGCTACCGGGATAGGTTGTCCTTATGCCGCTCATGGTCAATTGAGTGACGACGCTTGTGGCCGCCTGGCCAAAAGGGTGGCATTGACCGGCAAAGTCGAAGTACGTAACTTCAACGGCATACTGGAGCTAGGCTTGGCCAGGCCACTTTGTCTGGAGCGACAAGTAGTAGCGGTTCCGATTGCCACATCCGAACGGGTATATGGTGTTTTGGAATGTTTTAACTGGAGTGGCACCAAGGATTTCGAGGGCCATCAGATCGCCTTGCTTGAACAATTGGCGGCGCGGATGGCATTGGCTATCGCCAATTCCGAGTTGCTAGTTCAGGTGCATCAGGCAGGTATCGATGCCGTCAAAGGATTGGCTACTGCGCTGGATGCCAAGGACACCTATACCGCCAGCCATTCGCAGAACGTAGGAGAGTATTCCTACCGGATCGCGGTCGCACTGGGTCTCGAACCACAGCTTTGCGAACGCTTGCGCTTGGCTGGCATATTGCACGATCTGGGTAAGATTGGCATTCCCGATCAAATTCTGAACAAGCCCGGTGGGTTGACACCGGAAGAGTTCCAAGTAATTTGCTCGCATCCCACCATGACCAGCAAAATACTCCGGCATTTCAGGGATCTCGCTGATGTGCGGGTGGCTGCCGGAACGCACCACGAGCGCTGGGACGGTTCTGGCTACCCCTATAAATTGCAAGGTGAGGCTATTCCGTTGGGCGGGCGTATCATTTGCCTGGCAGATGCTTTCGATACCCTTACTTCGGACCGCAAATACCGCAGCCGGCTGCCGCTGGCAGATGCTTTGCGAGAAATAAGGCATAATGCCGGACGCCATTTCGATCCGGTGGTGGTAGATGGGTTATTCCGGGCACTTGGCGAATCAGGTGAGCTGGATCTGAATGGCAACCGCTTACCATCGGTCGAAGAACTGGAGAAGCTTCGGGTTGAACCTCTTGGCTAGACCACCAATAAATAGTAGATCCGGCCAAGCTGCAAAGCGCTGGGCCGGATCTGGCGGTCAGGAGTGCGGGGTCGGGTAGCTAGCGAACTGTAAGAATTTGCTGCATCTTCAGCCCTAAATGCAGCATGAGCCGCATTTCGGAATCGTCGAGATCTATCTGGGTGATGTCGCGTATGCGTTCCAGTCTATATTTAAGCGTATTGCGGTGGATAAAGAGTCGTTCGGAAGTTTCGGTCAGGTTACCGTTACATTCGAGAAAGGCAGAGAGCGTCTTTACCAGTTCTTTATCTGCTTGTTGATCATATTCGAGCAAGCGCTGCAAGGCGTCGCAGAAAAATTCATTGGGATTTTGGCTGGTTGCGAACTGTAAAAGCATGCGGTATATGCCTAAATCAGAAAAACAGTGTATGCCGTTGGCTCCGTGCAAAGCCCTACCGATCTTTACCGCTTGGCTGGCTTCGCGATAACTCTTGGGAACCGCGAGGAGATTGCCGTAGATTTGGCCAATACCGATGGAAACCGTCCAGCCGCCGTCCATTTGCAGTATTTTCTGCCGAATAGTTTCGGCCAATTGCTTGATCTTATCGAGCGTCGGCTGTCCTTCTTTTACTGGATAGAGCACCGTCGCTCCTTGCGGCTGAGTAATTACCAGAGCTTGTCGGAACGATAGCAGAGAATTCAGTGTGCTTCCTAATCGTTTGAGTTCATCAGCAATGGTCTCTTCACCCGGAGCGTTATCGAACTCTATGACCAGTGTCCAGTAGGAAGAAGAGAGCTGATAGCCAAGATAGGTAGCACGTCGGTGTAGGGTTTCTTGCGAAATGGCATGATGAGCAAATAGCAGATCACGGAAGAAATCCCGGCGCATTTTTTGTTCAGATTCCGCTATGCCCCTTTGCTTCAGGAACTCGATGGTCACTGCGGTAGCCGCCGTTGCTAGTTTAGCTGCTGCTTCATCACTGAGCTGTCCAGTAGCTTCTAATATTGATAAGAAGCCATGAACGTCTTCACCGATGGACAACGGTTGGATATGGCGACCTATGCCGTGTGACTCGCCCTTGGGTAGATAAACGTGAGTCATATCGGTTCGCAAGCCGCGAATCACCCCACTATCTTCGAGGCGTTGCAGAATAGCTACTGGCGTACCGGCAACTGAAACAATCTCATCAAATACCGGACAAGATGGGCCGGGGTTAGCGGCAGCTAGCAAGTTGAATTGGCGATCCTCGATCAAGATCGGTTGGCCTAGACCGGCAGCGATCGCCCGCGCCAGTTCTTCGAAACCCGTTCCGTTTACCGCTAGCTGTACTAATCCGCGTTGCCAAAGTAAATTCGAGCGCATCTGAGCAAGGCCACCACCCTCGATGGCGCGGCCCAAAGTAGCGAGCAATACGGCTAAACCGCCAGTAGCATCGATGGACAACAGGAGCAAGCCGATTTCTTTGGCATGTGAAATGATTTCTGGTGGAACACTTGGCAATTCTTTGCTAGTACATACGATCAAACCAGCTGCTTTTGCTGCTGCTAAGCTATTGATCCAAGATAAACCATCGTCTTTCAGAAAGGTGCCGGTGGTTATGACGAGTTCCCCGCCGCGCAGCCAGCTTTGCGGCATACTGGAATCTATTACTAAAGCTGCCGAAATTGCTCTGGACGCATGCTCGGCACCAGCCAAGATCACGGCATGCCGAAGATCTTCCAGCGATAAAAGGCTCGCAATGGTAGTGCCGGTCGGCATTGCAGTCAGATAGCTCTCGCGAGCAGCTATGGCGTCAGGCGTATAAAAACTGACGTTCATCCGGGCCTCCGTCTTTTGCGGTCTGGGTAGTATAGTTAGTACTCCGGAGCAAGAAAAGTTGTAACATTTATTTACACTTCATTCAAGCAAGAATTTTTTCCATGGTGCTAAGCTTCACATAAATTTACTTTTCGTATTTAATAAAATCTTAATAAAGGCTAATCTGACGAGCCTCTTGCAATTAAATGCGGGATTGCATGTGCTTTAACTTGACAATACTAGACTAAATTAAGCTATAATCGCCTTATAGGAGGAACCGGCGATGAGGCTCGATAAATTCACGCTAAAAGCCCAGGAAGCATTGGTAACATCTCAATCCATAGCCGAGACATCAGGTCAGCAGGAGGTCACTGACCTGCACTTACTATTGGCTTTGTTGCAACAGGTAGATGGAATAGTAAGACCACTTTTGCAAAAATTGGAAGTCAAGCCCGCAACGCTCGCGCAAGAAGTAGGGCAAGCCATCAACCGCTTGCCACAAGTTCAGGGAGCAACCGGATCCTATTTGTCCACTTCGCTCAAGCAAGTGCTCGATCGCGCTTGGCAAGAAGCCGCTCAGCTCAAGGACGAATATGTATCGACCGAGCACTTGCTCCTGGCTCTGGCCGATGAAGCTGACAAGAGTCGCGCTCGTGAGTTGCTCAAAGCGTGCCAGGTCAGTAGAGAGTCTGTGTTACAGGTGTTATCCCAGGTACGCGGTAGCCACCGCGTAGTGGATCAAAATCCGGAAGCCAAATACCAAGCGCTGGAGAAATATGGCCGCGAATTGACGGAATTGGCACGGCGCGGCAAGCTCGACCCGGTGATCGGACGTGACGATGAGATTCGTCGCGTCATTCAAGTGCTGTCACGTCGCACTAAAAACAACCCGGTACTGATTGGTGAACCGGGGGTGGGTAAGACGGCGATCGTAGAGGGTCTCGCTATTCGCATCGTTGATGAAGATGTCCCGGAAAGCCTCAAGCGTAAGCGAGTAATCGCTCTAGATCTGGGAGCGCTGATTGCCGGAACCAAGTATCGCGGCGAATTCGAGGATCGCCTCAAGGCCGTCATCAAGGAAATCTCCGATGCCGACGGGCAAATAATTCTCTTCATCGACGAGCTGCACACCCTGGTAGGGGCAGGAGCCGCCGAGGGTGCCGTAGCTGCCGGCAATCTGTTAAAACCAGCGCTAGCTCGTGGCGAACTGCGCTGTGTGGCCGCTACCACCCTTGACGAATACCGCAAACATGTTGAAAAAGACGCAGCTCTAGAACGACGTTTTCAGCCAGTTTACGTCGAGGAACCTTCCCTGGCTGCTACCATTTCTATTTTGCGCGGCCTCAAAGAGCGTTATGAGCTACATCACAACGTCAAGATTGCAGATGCCGCGCTAGTGGCCGCTGCCATGCTAGCACAGCGCTATATAGTGGAACGCTTCTTGCCAGATAAAGCTATTGATCTGATCGATGAGGCTGCCAGCCGACTGCGCATAGAGATAGATTCATTACCCAGCTGTTTAGATGAACTGGAGCGTCGCTTGCGCCAGCTCGAAATAGAGCGACAAGGGCTAAAGAAGGAAGCAGTAGTCGTCGGGACGATCACGCCACAGACGGCGGCCAGCGGCTATGCGCGTGATCGCTTGCAAACCGTCGAGCAGCAATTAGTTGAATTATCCCGGGAACGTGATCGCCTGCATTTGCAATGGCAGCGCGAAAAAGCGCTGATCAGCAAAATTGGCCAGCTGCGGGCGCAAATTGACGATGTTCGAAGCGCCGAGGCGCGAGCCGAACGCCAGGGAGACCTGGGAAAAGCTGCAGAGCTACGCTATGGTCAGCTACCGGCCCTGAATCACGAACTAGAGAGCGCGAGTGCCGAATTAAAAACGGCGCAACAAGAACAATGTCTGCTAAAAGAAATGGTAGAGGAAGAGGATATAGCCGAAGTAGTGAGCAAATGGACCGGTATTCCCGTGACACGCATGCTCGAGTCAGAGCTGCGCAAGCTACGCAACATGGAAGAACGCCTCCGCCAGCGCGTAGTAGGACAGGATGAAGCTATTGGCCTGATAGCCAACGCTGTGCGGCGAGCTCGTGCGGGTATTAGCGATCCACAGCGGCCTATTGGCTCCTTTATTTTTCTGGGGCCGACCGGTGTCGGTAAAACCGAACTCGCGCGGGCACTAGCCGAGTTCTTGTTCGACGACGAGAGCTATCTTATCCGCATCGACATGTCAGAATACCTGGAACGGCATGCGGTTGCTCGCCTGATTGGTGCGCCGCCCGGTTATGTAGGTTTCGAAGAGGGTGGGCAACTTACCGAGGCGGTACGACGCCGACCTTATGCGGTGATTCTTTTCGATGAAATCGAGAAAGCACACCCCGAGGTATTCAACTTGTTGCTACAGCTGCTGGATGATGGGCGACTGACTGATTCACGCGGGCGTACCGTGGATTTCAAGAATACCGTACTCATAATGACTAGCAACATCGGTAGCCCGCTATTGCAGGAAGCACGCGGCGGCAAAGGCGAAACAGCAGTCAAACAGCGAATACGCGAAGAGTTGCGACGACACTTTCGCCCCGAGTTCCTTAACCGCATCGATGATATCATCATCTTCAACGATCTCTCGCTGGCGCAAATCAAAGAAATTGTCGAGATACAACTTGGCAGATTGCGCCAACGCCTGGCAACCAAGGGTATAACACTCCAATTGACCGAGGGCGCAAAAGCACGCTTGGCACAGCTGGGCTTCGATCTTGACTACGGTGCTCGGCCACTCAAACGAGCTCTCACCACCGAGATTCTCAACCCTATCTCGCAAAAACTACTGGCTAATGAAGTACGAGCTGGCACCATGCTCGAGATAACCGTTGACCAAAATAATCAGCTCGCTTTCCATTCCCGCGAACTGGCTCTTGGCGAAGAGACGCTACCAGCGTAACTGGGCACCAGCAGGCGATTTCTGAGCGCGCCCGCAGGTTCCCGGGCCGCAGCGTACCGGAGAGGTACGTGAGGCACGGGGCCGAGGACGAAAGCCAGAAATCGACGCTGCTGCGCAGTTGCGTCAGAGTAATTTGGAGAGAGCTCGCAATCCCAGTAGATAAGAGTCTGGGCCAAATCCCATGATTACACCCTTGGCAGCTTTGGCCGTGCTGGAATATCTTGGATCAGTGTCTCGTTCATACAGATTATCAAGATGCACTTCAACTACCGCAAGGTCTGCGGCCAGTAATGCTTCATAGAGTATCAGCGAAGTATAGCCCAATCCACCAGGGTTGATCAGCAAGCCATGAAAGCCATCAGAACGCGCGGTTTGAATCCAATCGATAAGTTGCCCTTCATGATTGCTCTGGCGGCAGTGTACATCTACTCCGACTTCCCGCCCCAGACGCCGGAGCTCTTCATTGATGTCCACTAATGTCACGTCATCATAAAGGAACGGCTCGCGACGCCCTAACAAGTTCAAGTTAGGGCCATGTAAGACTATAACCTTGGTCATTAAGCAAAGCCTTGTATGATATTTTACTAACCTTCTAGTTCGATATTAATCGAACGCGGCTTGACTGCTTCTTTCTTGGGCAAGCGTAAGTTAAGAACGCCATCCCGCAAGGACGCCTTGATATCATCACGATTAATGTTGAGCGGCAGCTGAAAAGTCCGCTGGAAAGAACCATAAGTGCGCTCTATCTTGTGCGCCTTGCCGCCTTCTGGCTCAGCATAATGTCTTTCCCCGGAAAGCGTGAGTTCGTTGCCCTCTATGTGAAGGTGAATTTCCTCTTGTCTGACACCTGGCAGATCGCAGGAAATAAGATAGGCATCAGCAGTTTCGTATACATCAGAAACCGGAAGCCAATGTCCAGCCGGAGTGGATGTTCGCTCACCAAAAGCTTGTTCGAACATCTGGCCCAGCTCTTCTAAGTTGCGAAGCAAATGGGGAGAGAAGGATCGAATGCGCGAAAAGCGAGAGTTCATCGAAGCTCCTTTGTTATTTTCAGTACATTAACTCGCCAGGGATTCTAACTAATCATAGCAGAAAAAGCCCGGTTGTTTAAAAAGCCAGCTAACAATCCATCTACTCTGTGGTAACAGGGGCTGCTATACGGTTTTCTAACGCGGCATTCAGAGTATGCCAGGCTAAAGTGGCGCACTTTACCCGAACAGGAAACTCCGATACCCCGGCAAACACTGCTAGCTTACCCAAGTTATTCGCAATAGCTACTTCTTCCCCCATAACTAGCTTCCGGAATTGCTCTAGCAATAGCTTTGCCTCATCGCAAGTCTTGTTCCGGATAGCTTCGGTCATAAGAGAAGCTGATGCTATAGAAATCGCACATCCTGTGCCCTCGAAGCTGACATCCTCCAATTTATTGCCTGATAGTTTCAGATAGAGGCTAATCTGATCTCCACAAAGCGGATTATCTCCGTTCGCTATGCGATCTGCTCCTGCTAATCGATGGAAATTGCGCGGATGCCGATTGTGATCGAGGATCACTTCTTGATATAGCTCTTGTAAATCAGACATAGGGGATGAATCACCAGAATTCTTCAGCGAAACAACGTAATTACCTTGTAAAGCCCTGCTACCAGCGCATCTACTTCCTCCTTGGTGTTATAGAAGGCCAAGGAAGCACGCGCACTGGCTGGAATGCCAAAATGTTGCATTATCGGTTGAGCGCAATGGTGGCCGGCACGTATAGCAATGCCTTCTTGATCGAGTACCGTTCCGATATCATGGGGGTGGATGCCAGCTAAAGTGAACGAAAGAACGGCAGCTTTGTCGCGTGCTGTTCCAATTAATCTCAACCCCTTGATTTCACCGAGTCTGCCGGTGGCATAGGTTAATAATTCCTGTTCATGAGCCGAGATTTGCTCGAGACCGATGCCCTCAATGTAACTAATTGCCGTGGCAAGTCCGATCACGCCAGCGATATTGGGTGTTCCAGCCTCGAATTTATAGGGAAGATGGTTAAAAATGGTTTTCTCGAAACTGACTGACAATATCATGTCACCCCCCCCCTGATAGGGGGGCATCCCTTCGAGCAAGTCGGCTTTGCCGTATAGCACACCGGTGCCAGTAGGACCGAATAACTTGTGCCCGGAAAACACATAGAAATCACAAGCCAGATCCGATACGTTTACTGGTAAATGCGGTACGCCTTGCGCACCATCAACTAACACCGGTATATTTTGCCGTTTTGCCAGTTCAATTATGAATTTTAGGGGATTTATGGTGCCTAGCGCGTTAGACACATGGGTTATTGCCAACATGCGAGTTCTTTGGTTTAATAAGCGCTCATAATCCGTTAATAGGAGCTCTCCTGCATCATTTATGGGCACCGCGCGCAAGATAGCCCCTTTTTCTTCGCAAAGTAGCTGCCACGGAACAATATTGGAATGATGTTCCAAATAAGTTACGAGTACCTCATCACCTGCCGAGAGACGCTGGCGTCCGAAAGTTTGTGCCACGAGGTTGATCGCTTCGGTGGCACCGCGCGTGAAAATGATTTCTTTGCTACTGGCAGCACCGATGAATTGTTGTACCGTTACGCGAGCACGCTCATAAGCTTCCGTGGCGATTTCACTCAACTGATAGAGCCCACGGTGAATGTTGGCATTCTGCTCGGCATAAAACCGGCGCAAACGCTCGATGACTATTTTTGGCTTCTGGCTGGTAGCAGCATTGTCAAGATAGACCAGCGGCTTACCATTGATGTGCTGGCGCAAAATGGGAAAATCTTCCCGCAATTTATGAACATCCAAGGTCCGGTGCTTCACGGCATGGGTAGCAAACTGGCCTACCTCATATGATTTCATTATCTCCCCTTGCGGTAGTAATTTTCGCATCTCCCAGCTGTTCCGGTCCACAAGGCAGACGTTCCAGCAGGAATTGCGCCAAGCGTTCCCGTACCGCTGCAATCTTGATACTCTCTATGATATCGCCCGCGAAGGCATAAGTAAGTAGTCGGCGAGCCTGCAGTAATCCTATCCCACGGCTTTGCAGATAGAACAAGGCATCCTCATCCAATTGTCCGATAGTAGCACCGTGATTGCATTTGACATCATCGGCGCAAATCTCGAGCTGTGGCCTGGTATCGGCTTCGGCATTGCGCGACAAGAGCAGATTGCGGCTGATTTGCTGCGAGTTACTTTTCCTGGCATCAGGCCGTACGATAACTCGGCCACTGAACACTCCACGTGCGGCATCATCCAGGATACCTTTATATAGCTGGCGGCTCGTTCCCTGCGGTTGGTCATGATCCACGATGGTGTGATAATCGATATGCTGGTGATCGCGCCCTACATAAAGCCCATCCAAGGTACAAATCGCACCTTCGCCCGCCAGTACTGCCAGGGCATTACTCCGGACTAGCTTGCCACCCAAGGCTAAACTGGTAGCAGTAAAGCGACTATTGCTTCCCAATTTGGCCTGCAGGCTGTTCATGTGGAATGCTTCGGGGCTTTCCCTTTGGTCAGTATAGTATTCCAGTTGCGCCCTCTCTTCCAGGACGATTTGCGTGACGCCAGCTGTAAGATAGCGCCCGCTAGCGAGTGCCAGGTAACTTTCTACCACCTGCACCTGACTGCCTGACTGACAAACAATCAAGATGCGCGGGCAGGACATTATTGGTTCCGATCCCGGCACCGTCACGAATAGTAAGTGAACCGGCAAAGAAATGTTGGTGTGATGGGGCAGCATGATCACGGCACCGTCGGAAAAGAATGCCGAGTTAATCGCCATGAAGGCATGCTCAGCTTGCAGGGGCATTGAGAGATAAGGCTCTACCAGATGGGGAGCTTCGGCGATTGCATGATCTAAACTGCCCACCAAGCTACCTGCCGGCAACTTGGCTAGACTGGATAGCTCAGAGGCAAAATGACCATTTATGAATACCAGTTGTGTTCCTTCCCAAGCCCCGAACCCAGCATATTTTAGCTGGCTCGGCAAGCGTTCTGCGCCAGAACGATTAACGACCGGCTTGAATGGTATATCGGCCAGTGCGGTCACACTGGTATACTTCCAATCTTCCCAGGTAGCAGCCGGAAATCCATGTTCTGCCAGCGTGGCAATCGCTCCTTTACGTAGCTGTTGTAACCAGCCAGGTTCCTTGCCTACTCTGGCTTGGGCAAATTGTTCAAATTCTGACAAGTAGTGTTCTTTATCACGCTCTAACGCAAGCACTGGTTACTGTTCCTCTGTTCCTCTAATGCACCGACCGAGCGCTGGAGGTTTCTTCTTCAATCCAGGAATATCCTTTGTCTTCTAGTTCTAGTGCTAGATTTTTGTCGCCTGACCTGACTATGCGTCCACCTACTAGCACATGCACGCGATCCGGTACCACATAATCCAGTAGCCGCTGGTAATGAGTGACTAATAACATTGCTCGATCGGGGCTGCGCAGGGCATTGACGCCGTGGGCCACTGCCCGCAAGGCGTCGATGTCCAAGCCCGAATCGGTTTCGTCGAGGATGCACAAGCGCGGATCCAGGACGGCCATCTGGAAAATCTCGTTGCGTTTCTTTTCACCTCCCGAGAACCCTTCGTTGACCGGCCTCTTGAGCAGGTCCTCCTCAATATGCAGGATTTTGAGCTTTTCCTTGACCAGCTGGAGGAAGTCTATGGCGTCCAATTCCTCCAAGCCGCGGTGTTTGCGCACGGCATTGACTGCGGCCCGGAGAAAGTAGGTGTTGCTGACGCCGGGGATTTCGACGGGGTACTGGAAAGCGAGAAAGACCCCTTGGCGTGCCCGCTCTTCGTGATCCATGTCCAGGAGGTTTTTCCCCTCGAAAAGGAC
>JACQUT010000127.1 GCA_016267585.1 Cyanobacteria bacterium NC_groundwater_1444_Ag_S-0.65um_54_12 | reverse complement strand
GAAACTTAAATTTAAGTTGTTGTTCAACTATAGGGAGGGTCACCAGATGATGCGTTACCGCCTGATCTCCTCACTGCTCTGTAGCGTAACCCTGCTGGCAGGCTGTGGTATTGCTGATAGATCGTCGGTTCGTTTGCCAGAATTAAATACCATGAGCGCCCAAGTCAAGCTGTCGGCGCATGATGCCAAAGAAGTAGCGAGACGCGCGCTCAAGCACTATTTCTATCTCCATAACGAACGGCAAGAAGCCAGTGATGGGGAAAAGGATGCCATCGGGCTACGGATACTCGCGAGCAACGGGGCTGGTCTGCGCGACATACGCGCCCTGGCGTTGCAATACCCCGGACCAGATAGCTCCGAAGTACTGGATATCAGTATCACAGCGCTAGAGCAGTATGATCTACTCATGCAGCGCTATCGAACACTGCATGAACCATCTGCCAAGCGACAGCTAATAGCTCAGTTAGAGTACCTCACGGCACGAGCCCTGCAGCGGATTGCCAATCTGACTCAAGGAAGCAAGTGGGAAGATCCTGATCAGGCATTGAAAAAGCGCCTTGATTTGTTAAGACGCGAGTATGAAAACGGCACCTTCAACTGGAAAGAATACAACGAAGCCCGAGTGAATGCTATTCTGCACGCTCATGGCGCCAATGTCGATCTGCGCCTCCGGTCCATGGAGGATATCTTCGAGGAGGGCGGTATCGTCTGGAACGATTACAATCGTTACCGGGTAGAAATCGTCTCCCAGGCCTACAATGCCCCGGTCACTCAGCGTCTGGAATTATTGGGTAAGATCTACCGCGATGGCGGCATGTCCTGGGTCAGCTATAACCAGACACGCGTGCGCATCATTGTAAATGCTCATGGCGAGTCGGTAGACACGCGTCTGAAATTGCTAGAGCAAGTTTTCGAGGACGGAGGAATATCCTGGCCAGAGTATAACCAGGCACGGGTCGATTTGATTCGCCAAGCTTACGGGTCCGGTCTGCAGCATCGTCTCGATCTACTGGGGCAGGTATTTCAAGAAGGCGGCATAAACTGGCAGGTGTATAACCAAACTCGAGTAGAGATGATCATGTACACTCGTTCCGAACCCCTGGAATTGCGTCTGCAGTTGCTGGAACGCGTCTATCAAGAGGGCGGGATCTCCTATGCGGATTACCAGCGCTACCGTAAGGAGCTGATCAGCCAAGGATAACTGCTTGATGAGCAGTTACCAGCTAGCTGCGATCTTCAGTGCGGAAAAGTTTACCAGTAAGCGGCGAACGTGCCAGGGCACCCGGAGGCACCATTTCTAGCACCAGCTCGCCAATGAGTCCTTGTTCCATGATCTTGGCAAAATCTGGCTTGCTGGTGAGGATGCGCTGACGGAGGCCAGCTAGATCTGGTAATTCAGCTCGCGGTTCTAGCCGGATGCGCAGGCGATCGCGCCCCGATTCGCGCTCTTTCACGAGCTGGAGCGCTCCCACCGCATCACCGATCGCATTTTGGATCTCATCATAGGCCACATTGATGACACCGATGCGCAATGCATCATCGCCGCGCCGCAATAGCTCGAAACGGGGTTCCTCTCTCCCGCAAGGACATGGCTCAACCATGAATCGTCCCAGGTCACCTATCGAGTAACGCAAGATAGGCATCAAGAAGCGATCGAGGCAGGTGACCAGGATCAAGCCTTCTGCTCCGTACTCGACTGGCTGCCAGGATTCGGGATCCACTATTTCGAGCCAGGCATGCTCAGAGAGGACATGATGTTCTGCACCTTGGCATCGCTCGCACTGGTAACCCATCAAGCCGGTATCTACAGCGCCATAGCCCCCAGAAGCGATGTGTTTGACGCCGAATTCTTGCTGCATGCGCCAGCGAGCTTCTTTGTGAAGATGTTCACCGGCATAAAATACCTTTTCGATACGATTCGGCCCAATTACCGGCATCACCTGTAACAAGTGCGAGGGCACGCCTATTACGGTGTTCAAGCCAAACAGCCCCCACTGGCTAGCTAGCAACTCGGCCGGAGCAGCCATCGTGTAAGGAAAGTTGAGCGTTCCCATTTCTTCGAGGCAACGGTTGACGAAGATGAAGCTGGCATAAAGGCTGTTGCACACGAACAGATTGGCCACGCGATCACTGGGTCTCAGTCCGGCGGCGCGATAGGCCTGCAAGAAGGGGCGGGTCATGGCACGAAATTCTCCTACCGAGAAAAGCGAAAACTTCGGACGACCGCTAGTTCCCCCGGTGCGAAAGACATAGGCTGCTTCGAGTGGGCCCGTCAGCATGTCAAGGCTATGCGGTGGACCATGCTGCAACAAGTCATCTCGCGTAAGTGGTGGCAGCGCGCGCATGACTGCTGAAAACTCGGCTGGTTCGAGATCCGCTGCATAGCCAGCTTTAGCTAGACGTTCCCGCCAAAAGGGTGCCAGTCTGGCCCGTTCGAATAGCTTGGTCAGGCGATGTTTTTCCTTACTCATCGAATCCTCCGGTACCAGACATTTGTACCACCAGGTTACGAAATTCGGTGTTCAGCAAGTAAACGTCGAGGAATTGGCGGTCGCGAGGAGTCATCTGCACCTTGGAGAAGTTGAGCGGTGTGGTAGAG
>JACQUT010000125.1 GCA_016267585.1 Cyanobacteria bacterium NC_groundwater_1444_Ag_S-0.65um_54_12 | reverse complement strand
GGATAATATGCTGCGGAGAATAATGGTCCGCAGCAGGGATGATTTGCTGGTGGCACGGGAGACGATCAGAACTTTGCTCCGAGAGTTCGGATACGATGCCGTGCAAGAAATCAAGCTGATCGCTGGCCTTTCCGATTTGACGGAGCGTTTTTTCCCCGATGGGCAGGTACAGCTTACCGTACAACGTAGCAGTGGTTGCCTGGAAGTCATGCTGGAAAAATCTTTTGACCAAAAAGCTGAATCTACGTTCTTTAGCTTGTTGCAAAGCAAGGGGGATGTTGCTGCCCTGGGGGGAGTCAGATTCATGTGGGATCAGGTCGAGGTATGTTCGGCTCACGGCCCCAGCCAAAAGGTGATATTGCGGTCATGGCTGAAATGATAATAAAGGAAGAGACGGCAGCTGCACAGCCAGCTGACAGATTAGCAGGTTTGACCCACGAGTATGGGCAAATTATTTGTGCCTATCTAGCGCAGCCCAGCGAACGCTGGCGTTATGAAGCCGGTGCACTGGGCAAACAACTGGTAGCTTTGCAACAAGGACCTGAAGTTCTGTTAAAACTTCATACTTTGGCATTACAGCGTTGTCCCCCCAGCCTGGCGTTACAGACTGCTCCGATGGAAATTTTATTGGAAGCCATGATGGCTTTTGCCATGGAATACTATCGTTTAGCAGAAGAACGTAAAAAGGAACAAGAGCGGCTCACAACGCATGCCAGAGTTCTGGAAAACCTTAATCGTGATCTCATGGAATTACATCATGAGCTGGCAGAAAAGCACGAGGATCTGCAAACTAGCCACAGGAAGCTGAGCTTGCTTTTGCAGCAAAAATCTGACCTCTTGGCAACCGTTACCCATGAAATTCGCACTCCCCTGACCTCTATTCTAGGCTATGGTGAGTTTCTCGAAGATGGTACATACGGAGTACTAAATCCCGAACAAGCAGAAGTGCTGCATCGAATTATCCAAGGTGGCAAAGACATGCTACTGCTGATTGATACTATTTTGGATCTTTCGCGTCTGGAAGCTAGCAGGTTGCAATTAGACCAGCAATCGGTGCAGTTGCCAGCAATTGTTTACCATGCAGCGGAGCAAATTCGTTCGCAAGCTATACGCAAACATCTGGCCCTCGATATCTCAAATGTACCAGCCACTCTCCCGGCAATATGGGCTGATTCATTGCGTGTATTGGAGATCCTGGTCAATCTGCTAGGAAATGCCGTGAAATTTACTCCAGAAAGCGGTCGAATCGAGATTGGAGCCATACCAAAAAATGAATGGGTAGAAGTATGGATTCGAGATTCTGGACCGGGGATTGAACCGGAACAGCAACGCCAATTATTTGAGAAATATACCCAGGCATCAGCTGATGCCAGGCGATATGGTGGTTCAGGACTAGGACTGGCACTTTGTAAGGAACTAGTTGTGCTACACGGGGGAAAAATCTGGATTGAATCAGAGGTTGGCAAAGGAGCAACTTTTCGTTTCACTCTACCAGTATTCAAGGCAAATGCTCGCTAGACCAATTCCCAATCGACCTTACCTACTCTCCCCCGGCGCTTCGCGCGTGATGGAGTCCCCTCTCTGGGCAAGGGCGATCAATCCTTGAAGTGAACTAACGGCATTAGCGGCAGTAGCATCGACCAAAGATAGCTCGGGGAAAGGGCGCATCAACAGTTCATCTGTGCCCTTGAGTGAACCCTCGTGGATTGCCAAGCGTAAAGCCTGGATAAGCTTGGCAATGATGGCACGTTTTCGCAAATCTGCTTGTACGATCAGGCCACGCAAGAAAGCAAGCAATGGCAACAAGTCGATTTGACCGTTGCGAGTTGCTAGTTCTTGCAGTAGTTGCATGAGGATATGAATAATCTTCTCTAGCTTGGCGATCAGCGATCCGATGGCCACCGGCGGACCACCAGCAGCTAGTACCGCCTGTACTTCTGCGATGAGGCCCGCCAGCATCGCCAAAATCTCTGGCGGAAACTGTCCTGACAACTGCTTGAGCTGTGCCAACAGCTGCCGCAAATGCCCTAGTTGGCTGTCTGCTGCTAGCGGGCGATTCCCCTGGTAGGGGGTCAGAGCTGTCGTATTTCGCGTTTGCTGCGCCAATACCTCACTGATACCTTCCATCCACCCTCCTGCTTACCCTTGGAATTTGCTGCCCGAAATAGCTGAACGCTCATTGCTATCTTTATCGCCGGCTGTGTCCAGTGAGCTTTCTGCTCGTAGCAAGAATTTCATCATTGCCCAATTTTTTACCGCATTCTTCTTAATGATATGCAAAATCAAAGGCGGGTGGGTGGACGCAAAACCTTCCGTGGAGCGAGCAGATTGCCAGTATGCAACATACCTGCTGTTCTGACCTGAAAGGTCACAATAGTAATATCATCGAAAGGCCGTGCCGCACCTCTGAAAGCTGTAGCCGCCTTGAGGAGAGCAATATGCAAACTTTCGGCATTTTGGCCATTGCTTCGCGCAGTCGCCAGCAACCGCTCGAAGCCAAGAACTTTGCCATGCGCATCATGAACATCTTCCAGCCCATCAGACCAAAATAGTACCAGGTCATTGTTTGCCATAGGTAACGTCAGCTCCTGGTACGTGTAACCTTTCATTATTCCCAGCGGTGGACCTTTGGCGGGGATTTCTTCACCATTTCGTAAGGGACGTGGCATACCGGCATTAGCGATCACCAGTTGCCCGCTCGGATCGCAGATGGCATAGCAGGCCGCGACAAACATCCCCTCGTGGGGTGTGTGGCTACATATCACCTCGTTCATGCGGGTAACTAGAGCGGCTGGTGAATCATAGCTCTGAACCGCTGTCCTGAAGCAAGATAGAGCAGAAGTCATGAGTAGCGCCGCTGGCATGCCTTTGCCTGATACATCGCCGATTAGTATCCCGATACGACCACCAGCTAGTGCAACAACATCATAGAGATCACCACCAACTTCCAACGCTGGATCCGAGCTGCCTGACACACTGAAGCCAGCTACTTTAGGGAGCTGTTTCGGTAAGAGTCCAAGCTGAACTTGCCTGGCAATCTCCAGCTCGTGGCGAGTCTTCTCTTGTTCTGTCACTTTCCGGATTAGCTGCACATGTTCTAACCCTACCTGTAATTGATCACCCAAGAGATTTAGCAACTCGTTGTCATCTGGCGCATATGGTTCGCCGCTACGCCGGGGCCCTAATACTATCAAGCCATATAATGAGTCAGGGGAATTGGAGCGCAAAGCGAGAGCTAGTCCCGAAATTCGTTTCTCGCTTCTGGCCTGCGAGTCCAGCTCCCGCAACGTGAATGGTCCTACGCGTTGCGGATAAGCGGGATCCTCATTGCGTAACGCTTGCACACGATCGACTGAAAGCCCCAAGACCAGCTCGGGGGTCAACTGGCCTGATTGATCGTCTTTCCAGTAAGCCACTAGATAGCGTGGCTGAAAGGCTCGTTCGCAGCGCGCAGCCAGTGCCTTCAACAAATCCTCGTTGGTGACCAGGTTGCGAATGGCTTGGGCAAACTCACCGACCACCTGTCCAAAGTGTGCTTGCTTGCGCTCTAACAGGTAATCTATGCTTTTTTTCGTCCCGGTAAGAAGTAAAGGGCAAAGCACTACGACAATGATAGTAGCAAGGTAGTGGAAAGGCTTGCCATCCCATCTGGTCAGTAAACTGATTCCGGTAAGGGTAGCTATGGTTCCTACATAAGCCAAGAGCAATCCGGCACCGGCCAGTATCATTATGGTCAATTGTTCCATTCGTTGCTGGATTTCGGTTAACCGCAGACGCGTCATACCCAGGTAAACCGTGAGCGGAAAGACAAATAACAGCAACAGGCTCAGTTGTGCCAGCGAATTCACCGGCGTCCCCGGGAACGCTAGCGCAACGCTTTGTAAGAGCAAAGTCGGCAAAAATGCCACCATGGCACCTTCCAGAGCCAGGCGAGCCAATACGCGTGCCCCTGGCATTGCCGAACGGCGGGCGGTTCCAAAGATATTGAAAACCATGCCGATTGCCACCAGCATCACGAGAATCCAGGTGACAGTCTCGGCACCTCTGGCAACGAAATCGAGCAATTCCAGGTTACTGTCACGCAACTTCGTGTAAGAGAGCAGTACACCTGACGCCAAGCTACTGGCTAACGCATAAGGAAGCGCACGCAGGTACCAACGCTCACGCATGCCACGCCAGGGTGCCGGAAACGCCATGGTCAGATGCCAAGCTGCTCCGGTCGCCAACAGTAATGCAGCCATCGCCCAGGGAAACGGTGCAAAATGTTTGCTAGCGGAAAGATATGGTATGGCAAAAGCCCAGCTTACTGCCCCGCAATAGAGCAACAAAGGTCGAAAAGCTTCGTGGAAGTAGGTTCGCAAAAAAGCCATGCTTGCCACGACCAGGTGAAGCAAACCTACTATCAGCGGAATACTCACCAATCCTAGCGCATCACCCCAGGTCCAGCGGTACGAAGCCAAGTTGATTGTCATGGGGCCATAACGTCCTGATAACTGGTAACTATGATTAGCAACTCGGGGAGCGGCGCGAAGATATTCTTGAATTTCCCAAGGATGGTTAACGGCTCGACCAGCCATTTGCAATAGCTTATCGCCGTTTGTTATTCCCGAATTAGCATTTCTGGTAAGGGTTACCCGCATGCTGTCAGAGACACGAAAGCTCGGCATATCCTGGCCTAGCCAGCTCCGTTGTTCCATGATGACCGCCAAATCCACACCGATCGTCAAGACCCAGACGATGATGAACAGGCTCAAGGTGAGCCCGTTTGAGGCTCCGGATTTCATTTACTAACAGGCCTTACTTACTTGACCACTGGAGTAATTCCTTTACAGCAACATCTACATGCGGGAAAAACCGAAAGAAAATGGGAAAGTCCAAAAGATCGAAGACGCGGTAAACATCCGGTCGTACTCCAGCCAGTAATACTTCACCACCACGCTCTGCTGCCAGGTTCTTGGCTACCAGCAACATACCCATCCCGGAACTGATGATGAACTCGAGGCCACTGAAGTCAAAAATCAAAGAGACTCGAGCACCGGTCAGCGCTGCACGAGTAGCTTCTTCGAGTTCCCGAACGTTTTGGGGGTCTACCTTACCTTGGACAGTCAGAACTACGAAAGTACTATAGGGAGTCTGTTTCACGATCAGCGGCATGCTATCTCCTTTGCGCTGCCTGCTCTCTTATTACCCGGCATGCGCCATGAACTATAGTCCGCGCGTAGCAGCATGGCAAAAATTAACAAGACCGGAGAGATTGCAGAGCAGGTGCTTAAAATACTGCGCCGATTCCCAAAATGAGCTGATGCACCCCCAGCGGATGTAGTCCCTTGGCATAACCGAGGCGAAACTCACTCGGAATACTTTGTGCCAGAACGACATGGGCACGAGTTTCAATGCCCAAGCCAGTGAGCAGCGGTGCGCTATCCCAGGTAGTCCAAGCCTTGCCTACATCAAGAAAAGGTGCCACGGAGAGCCGCTCTACAAAAAACGGTACAGTACCGATGCCACGTTGTACCTCCCAGAGCGGAATGCGATATTCGGCGCTCAATAAAGTAACGTGTCTTCCAATCTCGACTCCGCTGGCATAACCGCGCAACGGCACCTGGCTTTCTAACTCGCTTGGCAAGCCACGCAAATCATCCAAAGAATGTATGATGGTACTGCTCGAACGGCCGGTCGCAAAAGTGGGAGAGCTGGTGGCCACCGAATCACCCAGTAAAAAGAAGTCAGGGTTGTAATAAATAGCTCCGTTGCTATTCGGTAGCTGTGGATCCACAAAATTGGCGCCACCGAGTGCACGCAGCGCCAAGACTTGACGATCGAAAGCCTTCAAGAAATAACGTCCTTCGAACCAGGCGCGCGTATGTCCTAGATCGCTTCCAAAAAGGGTATCGGATCGTTCCAGGCCCGCTGTCCAAAGTGGCCCACCAACCGGCGAAAAAGCACGGAAGGGCCGTTCCGTCTCGTTGCCAAAAATACTGAGAGTGAGACTGTTTTCGCGTACCGGCAGTAATACATTACCTAAGGGTAACGGAATCCCCGGAAATTCATGGTTTTTTCCGGCAATAGAGATAAAGGGCAGGAAAGACTTGAAACGCGCCTCGGCATGCCCTACCATGCCGGAAAGCCAGTTTCCTAGCAGCGGGGTAGGAGGCGGAGGATAAGAAATACCAAATGATAAGGTACGCTCCTCGCGACCCAAAAGCTCGAGCGAGGCAGTGCCGGGAGTCGCTAGCAATACATTGGGAAAGGCACTGATACCTAACGATAATGACGGCTCGAACTGGTTGTTCGTATAGTAAAACGCATAGAGTGTCCGCATGGCGCCTGCCATGAGCCCCAGAGTGCCAAAGTAGGAATGCTGTTGCAGGACATCTTGCCCGTAGGCCTGAATTGCCAAGAGGGGTCCACCGCCGCGCAAGTTTGCTCCAATACCCGGCAGGTTGGACAGCGCGGCCAACGAGCCCGGGTTTAGCTGATCTAGTAAGATGCGCGGCCAGATGTTTTGCGGCAAAAGGGAAGGAAATGGTGAATAAGCTTGTTCACGCAAGGTATCTAGCACGGTTGTCTCGCTATCCGTATCCGATTGGACCGTACCGGAACCGTCCCGGCCCCGGCTAGCGGCCACCGGCCACCGGCCACCGGCCTTGGATCGGAACGGTTCAGATCCGGATCGGTAGTCGATCACGGTTCCGTCCGTATCTTCTGGCAGCCAGGTTGCTGGCTGATATGGCAGCAACTGGATATCGTAACCGACAGCATGATATTCGGCACCGCTACCATGATATTCGGCAAAAGCCAGCTGCGTGCCGTCGGGTGAAACAGCCGGGTCAAAGGCGCCTCCCAAGACGTTGGTGATGCGAAAACGCTTACCGTCTGCCAAACGCACGGCATGCAGGTTCATGACCCCGGTTCGATCGGAAGCAAACAGCAGCATGCGTGAATCGGGCGACCAAGCTGGATAAAGCTGCACAGCCGCTTCGGGCGCTGCTGGCGCTATAGAGCGAGTTTCCGGATCAAATAGCATGACCTGGGTTCGGCCATCGACCCATTGTGCCAGAGCTATCCGCTTGCCATCAGGCGACCAGGTCGGGCTGGAAAAACTTCCAAAATCAGGCCCCCGGAAACGCCATAGCAGTTTGCCGTGGCGATCGAGCATTCCCAGATCATTACGCCCGCTGCCGTTTAACACTACCAAGATGCGATCGCCACTGGGGGAAATGGCAGGGAAGGAAGCACGCAAGCCGTGAGTTAGCTGCTGAGTTTTACCCGACTCCAAGTAGAAACGATAGATATCGTAAAAAGCCGTAAGGGTCGGGCCAGTCCCTTCCGCATAGTAATAAACCGCCTTGCCATCAGCTGTCAAAGAATAATCCTTGCGCGATGATTTGGCCAATAACAAACGCTGATCCGAGCCGTCTGGTCTGCTGCTCACTAAACCGGCTGAACCCTCCAGCGGGGATCGCGTGTATACCAATCTACCATCCGGTAACCAGCGCGGGTGTCGATGATTCCGGCCAGCCGTCGTTACTGGTTTCCCTATGGTAAGCGGAAGGCGAGAGATCTCCGCAACCTGGGCTTGATAGCGTTCTTGGAAGTATGACAGCATCTCTTCCCAGAGCTGATAAACCGTCCGGCCTACTGAACGCCAGGCTGCCACGTTGATACCCAGCCAAGGCGCTTCTCCGAGCCGCTGCGTGAGTTTGACTGCAGCCTGATCGCCATACTTGGAAAGCAAGTAACGATAGAAGGCTGTTCCGTAGACATAATGTGCGCCTCCGGGCGCCCAATCCAAAGGGTACTTGCCAGAAGCCTGATCGATGCTGACCAATTTGCCAGAGCGAAAATCCGTGCGCATGATCATGTCAAACGCACCTTCTAGTGCGCGCCCACCGCCCGAAATAGCGCTCTCTTGAAAAACCGCCAGTCCCTCTTTCATGAACTCCGGCAGGAAATCAAGCATCAGCAAAGGGGAGAATTCCGGAAGAAAAGCTCGCACGGCAATAGCGTTCAATTGACCGGGAATGGAAGCTGGACCTGACCCTACCTGGGCTTGCAAAACATGAGTGTATTCGTGAGCTATTATCATCTTCAGCCAGTTATCATACCGACCTACGTACCATTCTTCGTCCGGAGATGGTGGTGTCACGAAAAAAGTGAGCGATGTTTCGGGGAAAGTTGTCGCAAAACCATTAGTAGTGTCTTCCGTATCGAGAATGGTCACATTGGTTATTATTTCGGTGCGCCCGAAATAGGGCCCCAAACGTGCATGGCATTCCTCTGCCATCACGGCTGCCCTGCGCGCTATTTCACGCAGTTCTGGCGGAAAGTGAATCCTGAAATGCGGCGTTTCTATGGTTCGCCAAGCGCTGCCCGGTGGCACCAGGGTAGCGGCACTGCCAGGCTCCAGCGCGCTGAACATGCCGCAGAGAATTAGCAATATTGCCCAGAGATACTTCAAGAGGCCTCTCCTGACCAGAATTCCGGTTCACGTTCTGACAAGAACCTATTATTTTGCTGCGTAACTTCTCGTCACTACCGTGAACACTAACAGCCGGCATTATAGAGCAAGTAGCAGCCTCTTGACACCCCTGCCAGCACATGCGACGCTAAGTCTTGATCAGACGTTAAGTAGTTAAAAGATTACTTT
>JACQUT010000138.1 GCA_016267585.1 Cyanobacteria bacterium NC_groundwater_1444_Ag_S-0.65um_54_12 | reverse complement strand
GCCGTCGCCAGGCGGTCCAGACTATCACACCGTTCAACAAGACCATTAGCCCCAGGCCTACGTAACGGTGCGGAATACCCAGAAACAGCCGGCTATCCGGCTTCCACATACCAGTGGGCGCCCAGAGATTGAACGCGTTTACCGAGCTGTGAGGATAAGTTTTTGCGGTCGCCACCATCTTCTCCCACAAAAAGGTCACCGGACCAAGCAAGCCGGGATACTTCGCGGATAGCAGCGTGAAAGGCAAAGTGAGAAGCCAACCGATGACGATGCCGGCCAGGATGCCAGTTACCCACTTGCGCACCGGCTGGCGGAACCATTGGGTAGCGAAAACCGCCGGTACCAAGAAAAGCCCTTGCGGCTTGATCATGATTGCCAGAGCTGTCATGGATATTGCCGCCGCCAGTTGCTGACGCAGCATAAAGAGCACAGCCGTAAGTAAAAACGCCAGGAGCACTGCGTCCATCTGTCCCCAGATAGCTGACACGAAGATCGTGACTGGATTAAAGGCATAAAAAAGCGCCGCCAGCCTGGCGGAGCGCCTACTCACCCGAGATTCCAATATGCGATAGATCAGCCAGGAATTGAGAATATCCGCGAGCACCCCCGGCAGTTTCATCAAGAAAATCAGAATGCCACCTAGCTGCGGCACCGGAGCCTGAAGCAAGTTAGCCACGGAGGCGGCTATCCAGTTAATCCCCTGATAGAGCAGACCTAGTGGCCAGAGAATGTACAAGTAACCTGGCGGATAGTCACTCCAGATGGTTTCATAAAAGTGTGCTGGACCCTTGGCAGCCAGGTGGAGAGACCAGGCCTGGAAGCTGTTCAGATCGATAAAAAAGCCCACTGGTAGTGCTAGCAAGACCAGGCGCAATAACAATGCTACCGTTAGCCAGTTGCCGAACCACTCACGACCATGCATGCGATCTTTGCGCGCTAGCGCCCAATGACGCAGCGGATGGTCCGAACTGGCCTGCTGGTCGTCCGGTCTCGTTGCCAGATCGGCGGTTGTAGCCTCACCTGCAGTGGGAGGCTCGGGGGCCGGTGCCGGTAGTGCGTCGTTCATATTCCAGCAGTTCTTGTCACCCAGTGCGGCAGAACAATTGTCGTGGTAAATGAGTCAGACCGGCAGTGGCGAAGAAATCGCCTCGCGTTGCAATTGGAAGATTTGCCGGATTCCCGAGCGAGCAAGTTCTAACAATTGATCCAGTTCTGTCTTATCGAAGGCTCGCCCTTCTGAAGTAAAACCAACTTCTATGAAGCGGCCGTTCCCCATCATGACTATGTTGGCATCGACTCCCGCTTCTTTGTCCTCTTCGTAACAGAGATCTAGCAGCGACTCACCCCGCCAAATGCCCACCGAAACTGCCGCTAGCTGCTCGATTTTAGGCATGACCTGAATAGCCCGCTTGGCTTTCAACCAGCCAATAGCGTCATGCAAAGCCAGCCAAGCACCAGTGATGGCTGCCGTGCGCGTACCACCGTCAGCCTGCAAAACGTCACAATCGATCGTAATAGTACGCTCGCCCAAGCTGCGCAGATCAACCGCCATCCGCAAAGAACGTCCGATCAAACGTTGTATTTCATGGGTACGACCGCTGATCTTGCCAGCTACCGCCTCACGAGTCGTCCGATCGTGGGTAGAGCGCGGAAGCAGGGCGTATTCTGCAGTAATCCAGCCTTCCCCCGGCCGCTCTTCCTTGACATGAAAAGGCACCTTGTCCACTAGTGAAGCGTTACAAAGTACCTTGGTCTCCCCGTAGCAAACCAAGACAGATCCTTCAGCATAACGGGTGAAGCCGCGCTGAAAGATAATGGGCCGCAGTTCATCAGGCTTACGTCCATCGACACGTATCATAAAGCTCTCGCAATTCGGGAAACCTCTGCCTTCCCCGCTCTAGCAATTCTACGCACTATTGCACACCAGATCTTGCCACCACTCAGATTATGAGCAGCTCGTAGTCGCGGGTACCCAAACCCAATTCTTCAGCATACGCGAGCGAAAAGGACCAGTCAACGCTCGGATTCAGGTCAGCTAGCTTGTCCCGCGTACGGGGATCACGAAGTCGCGTACCCGGCAAGCCTTCCTGACCGTTAACGAAGTCCGCGGATGCCTGATCCAGAGCCACCGGATCTCGGGATGCCAAAATACCGATATCTGGCACGATTGGCGCATCGGACCATGGATAGCCGTCAGGATCTGGCGTGATGTCGACTAGCACGTTCACGAAGCCTAACCTCTGCTCTTTTAGCTGCGCAATGGCATAGAACGCTTCCACCAGCCAGCGCTGGCTCGCTTTGAGAGTCATGATATCAGGAATCATGCCATTTGAGCCACTGCTTTCGCCAGCTCCTTTTGTTGCACTGGCGAGTTCGCGGTTTGGCTGCTGTCGCAAGTTACGCGCCATTCCCAGATAGCCGAGATTGTATAACGCGCCATGCCAGCCATAGATCGGTCCGGCGGTGAAATGGGCGATCGCAATTATTGCCTTTGCCCGATACAGGTGAGTAGCTACCGGAACTTCCCGTAGCAGTTTGCCTTCAGTCCTTACCATTACGGCATCTTGGCCATCTAAACCATCCGCTACCAGGAAAGGCGCTCCTAATGTCACCAGCTCGAAGCCATGTTCAGCAGCGAGCAAGGTATGGCTTACGGCGTCGCCGCGACATCCTTCGCTACCGGTATCAGTGACGAAGGGACGTCCGCCATGTTGATGCACCTTCCTTACAATGCGCTTCACCAATTCTGGCCGCAAATGTGTGGTGTTCCCCCGCTCGCCTACCTGTACCTTGGTCGCCACCAAGTCGCCGCGTTCGAAGAGCTGGGAAAACCTTGCTGCTTCGAAGAGCTGCTCCATCTTCTCTAACAGACCGCCACCCTGGTTGGTGCGGCGTTGCACGAAGAATACCTCTGCCCCCATGTAACGTAGTGTAACACCAAGAACTCATTGCCGGTAGACAATCGTAAATCTTGTGTAAAGGCAGTAGCTATAGCGCCGCTATATGTAAAGATCATGGCAACGGCTTTCTGGGAAAGTCAGCCGGCAACTGGCGGCGATCGACTCCTGCCAACAGCGCAGCCATCACCTTTTCATCGACGTAATTGTTGACGGCTAGTTCGCCATTTTTCAAACGGTAAGTCTGCCGTAAATCATGCGCTTTCTTGAACTCGATTACCGCTCGTGCGGTTGCTCGGTCCCAGACGCCCGTAACATTGCTCGCATGACCATTGAGTTTGAGCAACAATTGCAACTGTTGCACGGCTGGTGGCGAGCCGGTATCTGGCCCGATAGCATTATCCTGATAGTGTGATACTTCTATGATGAAAGCCTGCACGTTCGCCAATTCAGGCTCCAGGTGAAAGCGTTTGGCAATTTCGCTGGCACGTTCTGGCGTGAGGCCCGCGTCGCTCGGCAGATTTCTGGGCAGAGCGTTCATGCGACTTAGTACATCCGGTATTTTCCCGAGCCATGGCGTAAGCGGCGCTAGCAAGTGCGGATCACGCGTGGCCAAACGCCCCAAGCGCTGCAGCAGATCAGGCTTCTTGGCACCGTTAGCCAGGATCCGCTCAGCAAGCCTGGTCACCACGGCATAAGCAGATCCATCGCGCGCGGTAAGCAGGGGGATGTTCGACCAGGCTTGGCCGGAAAACAGCTGCCAGCGCCTTACGCCTAGCAGCTGGTCCGCCTGTTTGAGAAATTGCCCCAGCGTCAGAGCTTGCTGTCCCAGATTTACTTTTCTGGCCAGATCGACTCGCGCCAAAAATCTTGTGATTAATTTGAACCTGCCACTGGATGCTATCTTGGAAACTATTATGGCGTCCTGGGCATGATAGGCCATGAGCCGAGCTTCCTTGGCATGGCCCAAGCGGACCAAGGTTTCGGCCTGGCGTGCCGCTTTGGTGGCGATCGCCGAATAACGCGCCGCTAAACTCCCATGTTGCACGGCTGCCCTCAGGCCATTACCTGACCGCCAGCTTGCCATCGTTGCCTGTCCAGCTGCTTTGCCGCATCTTACTACACTGACGACATCGGCTGGCGTGATAAATAGCGTACCGATCTCGACGATGCCACGACCGACTGCCTTGCCAGGATGACCAGCTTGAATTGCTACGACATAGGGATCAATCAAAGTATAGCCCAGCATACCCAGGGTACGCCGTGGCTCTTTTACCAGCTGCGTGGCCAAGTATAGTATCCCATTTCCCGTTCTGCGGGGATGCCTGACCAGCGTACCGATACCCTTCGCCATATCCAACATGGCTTCACCAGCGCCCACGGCAACATCAGGGCCGAACTGCAAGGCCGCCTTGGCAGTTTTCTTGGCGGTTTCACTCAATTGCCTTGGTTTAGCAGATACGCTTGGCGGCATACCGATCTTGCTTTCCACAATCCTCGCTCGCTCCAGGCAACCAATCAGGCTAGCTTTGCAGGAGTTATCCGCGCTGGTAGCGACAAGCTTTCGCTTGTTTACCAGAAATTAGTCCGAAAATAAATAAACGATTGTTCAGCGCGGGCACACGTAGAATTACGGCGGCACCGGGAGAGTGCCGCCGCTGCTGAAATAG
>JACQUT010000025.1 GCA_016267585.1 Cyanobacteria bacterium NC_groundwater_1444_Ag_S-0.65um_54_12 | reverse complement strand
GATTTGCTATATCTCGATCCACCCTTCGCTACCGGCAATGATTTCGGCGATTATCGCGATGACTGGAAAATATCCGATGCTTACCTGCAAATGCTATACGAGCGTTTCTGGGCCTTTCGGGAATTATTGGCCGACGCTGGTGTTTTTTTTACCCATCTCGATTGGCGAGCTACCCCCTATGCAAAGCTCATGCTCGATGAACTATTTGGCCCTGACCACTTTCGCAACGAAATAATCTGGTCCTATCGCCGTTGGCCAGCGCGCTCACGAAGATTTCAGCGCCAGCATGACAACTTGTTGTTCTATGTAAAAGATTGCGAGCGCTATAACTGGAACCAACTCTACGAACCGCTTTCGCCAGGAACGCTGCGTACTCACGGCTTGGCGCGCCAACAAGCAGTTTTTGCTGGCAAGCGCAGAGTTAACAGCATTGACACGTCCGAAAACTCTCTCGGTGCGCCGCTGGGCGATGTATGGCAACTCTCGGTGCTCAATGCTCGAGCCAAGGAGCGTACCGGTTACGCGACGCAGAAACCGGAAGCTCTCTTGGAACGTATCATACTGGCCACCACCAACCCCGGTGATCTGATAGCCGATCTCTGCTGTGGTTCCGGGACCACTTTGGCAGTGGCAGAGCGTCTGGGGCGTCGCTGGATCGGCTGCGACCGCTCCTCGCGAGCAATATCGGTTAGTCGTACTCGCCTGACACAGCTAGGTGCCCACTTCAGTTTATGGCATGACGCAGAAATCGCCGATACCTGATAGCCGATAACGGCTGGCAATGCCAACATTTTCGGCGTTGGATCATCAGTAGCGCTGCCCCGTTCGGCGACGGCGACTGCCACGTCGACGGCAACGCGATTACTTCATTGGCATTGCTTTTAATCGGGGCAGATGCTGGGCATTTGGGGATTCAGCATGCTTTCTGCCACTGCTATGGCTGCCCCTGCCGGAATAAAACTGGCTCCTATGCTGACCAGAATAAAGATCAGTGGAACGAGCCAACCGATCAAAGAAACCACTAAATACAGCATCGACATCTCCCCGGTAAAAGCTTGCTTATCTTGTCTTATCCTATAATACTCATTCTATTTCAAGGAGCGACACCCTAGAGAAACTATGACGAGGATCTTGCGATGCCTATTCATACTGCTGCCATGACCACCGCTACCATGGCCTTTGCTAGCTTTCCCGCACAAAGGCCACGCCGCTTGCGCCAATCCGCAGCTTTGCGTGCCTTGGTGCGGGAAACCTCTCTAGCGGCGGGAGAGCTCATTTACCCTTATTTTGTGGTGCCGGGGCATGGTGTCGAGCGGCCCATAAATTCCATGCCGGGCATTTCCCAGTTTTCCGTCGATCGAATGCTGCATGATGTCAGGCAATTGCTGGATCTGGGCGTGGGGGGTGTGATCTTGTTCGGCTTGGCAGCACAAAAAGATCCAGTAGGTTCTGAAGCCTACGCTGCGCATGGCGTTGTGCCGGAGGCAGTTCGGGCGCTCAAGCGAGAATACCCGGAGCTGCTGATCGCCTGCGATGTTTGTCTTTGCGAATATACCGATCACGGGCACTGCGGTGTAGTTGAAGGCGAAGAAATTCTCAATGATCCGACGCTTTCGCTACTGGCAAAAATGAGCATCTGCTTGGCCGAAGCGGGCGCTGATATCATTGCGCCATCCGATATGATGGATGGCCGCATCAGAGCTATCAGACTAGCATTAGATGATGCCGGCTTCGCGCTGGTGCCGCTCATGGCTTATTCAGCTAAATACGCCTCTGGCTTTTATGGTCCTTTCCGAGACGCGGCAAACAGTTCACCACAGTTTGGCGATCGACGTTCCTACCAGATGGATCCAGCTAATGCCCGGGAAGCCCTGAAGGAAATAGCACTTGATATCGGCGAAGGGGCAGATATTGTCATGGTGAAACCCGCCTTGGCATATCTAGATATCATTTATCGGGTAAGAGCAATTACCGATCGCCCCTTGGCGGCCTATAACGTTTCCGGTGAGTACGCCATGGTAAAAGCGGCAGCCGAACGTGGCTGGATCGACGAGCGACGAATAGTGCTAGAGAGTTTAACTAGCATCAAGCGTGCCGGCGCCGATATCATAATAACTTATCATGCTCTGGCTGCTGCTCGCTGGCTTGCGGCGGAGCACGGCAAACCATAGGGCGAGGCTTACCAGGTGGTCAGCAACACCATTCAGTCTCGATAAACCTCGCGTCGGTTGCCTACCGTCACAGCCGCATTGCGCAGAAGGAGTTCATCGTGCCCATGAATCCCTGTGGGCGGCTCGGCACGCTGTCGGATTGAAGGGTTGAATCACCACTTGGAGAAAGATAGGGATGGAATCGCTCCTTGACGCATGCAAAGGGTCAGGAACCAAACCCTCGAGACGATACCCGCCTGGAGTGATCAGAATCAACTCCGCATGCGCCGGGTTCGGCGCAACAAAACCCAAAGATCCGGTTCCCAATGGAACAAGTGCCTTGATCTCGACGGGCCGCATCGCTGAAACCGACGATCGGGCCGCAGGAACTTCTCCGCTGATGATCGCTGGCTTGATCCCGGCTCCTGGCCAGCGGTAATAAGCCTTTGCAGAAATACCGAGCTCGCCGCTAATCGATTTGTAGGTGCCATTTCCTTTGAAGGGATTTGCATTGGGAAGGGGCCGCCTTCATCCGTAAGAAAGAATCTCAATTAGCAGCTCGATAACTCCTGTGTGGAGGGTCGAGATGAAGTTGGCCGCCGTCGTTACCTCGATAGCCAGAAGCGAAGCCAAGCTGGCCAGCGCAGGTCGCGTGACTAGAGCTGCAGCGGAAGTCAGCCGAGAGGCGGCACTCCTTCTGGGCTGCAATGGCCTTATCCTGAGCCCAAAGTTGGCGGCCACGACAAGTCGGAAAACTCCTGCCCCCGCCATAAGTTTTGGAGACCCTATCATTCAAAAACTCAATGCACTGCAACAGAAGATCTCCAGGGGCTCAGAACTCAACCTGGTTGAATACTACAAAGAGCAAAGCCAGAAGTTGTATGACCAGCTCTACAAGCACATCTTCGATAACGAGCAACTGTACCAAGACAGTCAGGAAATCGTTCTTCCTTGGGT
>JACQUT010000028.1 GCA_016267585.1 Cyanobacteria bacterium NC_groundwater_1444_Ag_S-0.65um_54_12 | reverse complement strand
TGCTTATCCAGATTTGCCTGATATTGCTACCCTGCATATAGTTCACGCGCTGGCGGGAGTTCATGAAAAACATGATTTCTTGAGCGCCAGTAGGCTGGGTAGTAAGGCAGATAAAGAAAAGATCTTGGATGCCCTCTCCGGGGCACTGACAAATATCAGTACACAGACGGCTGGCGACGACAAGCATCAAAGGGATCCCAACGTTGCCTATATTCATAACTTGGCCGTTGCTACCCTGGATGCGGCTCGGCTATACCGATCGTCCACAGTGATGAGCGCTCCCTTCTTGCCGTCATCTGCGATAAGAGCTGAGTTTGAATCAACAGACGCCAAGATTTACTCAAATCTCCGAGCTACCTTGCGCGAAATCCAATGGCTAACAGCCGAGATCCCATCGCAGATCCCGGTTTCACTAAATAAGCTCGATTATTCACTCGCCACCGCTGGTGCTACTCTCAATCTGGCAGCAGTTGAGCTGAGAAGTATCAAAGAAAAAGATTTACAAAGCGCGCTCGAACTTGCTGCTAAACTTCGACAAAAAGCCCAGAAACTGTCCTTCCTGGAAAAAATTCAGACGCTCTATATAGAACCTTGGGCATTGTATTCACGGGCAGCAGCTCTCACCATGAAAGTCAGCAGTATCCGCACTTATTCTTTGGCAACAGAACAGTCGAATTTTGACAAACTAGCGCGGCAGGTGTACGAGTTTAGCCTCGCTGCCGCGAATCAGACCACCGTGCAAGAGGCCCAGCAGGTCGAACATTCTGCTACTACACTCGGCAACCGGCTAGCTGAGCTGACCAGGCGAGCCAGCAAGGCCTTTGACACTGCGCAACAAGTCAAGGTGGCACTCATTGACGAGTGACAATCGCTTATGTGCCCTGCCGGCATCCCCAAACGCTCTTCAATGTTATCTAATGCTTCACTTGTAATCTATCATATCCTCCAGCAGTGAACCTGATGCCTGTTCGGTTTGCTGCTGCCCACCAGGCACACTTTGCTCGTATTTGGGGGGCCATCCACCGGTGCGCGGAGCCAGAGGCAGGGGGAGAGAGCAGCAGAGGTCCGTAGCGCCATCGGAAGCGCAGCCGGGACCCGCCCGCTGCTGACATGGCGTTCCCGTCAGGGACGAAAATCCGTTGTTTGAGGCCGCAGGCCGAGTTTCGGATTTTCGAGCGAGGCAGCAGCGTAGGCGGGTGGCAGCGAACCGAACAGGCGCCAGGTCCACTGCTGCTCTCTCCCCCTGCCGACGACATACCGCGCAACGAAACCAATCGCCCAATCTCGAGCAAGACATGCCGAACGGCAAACCACCGAACAGGCGCCAGGTCCACTGCTGCTCTCTCCCCCTGCCGACGACAAACAGCGCAACGAAACCGATCGCTCAACCTCGAGCAAGACATGCCGAACGGCAAACCACCGAACAGGCGCTACGGACCACTGCTCTCCTAGCGTTGCGGTTCCGTCAGATCTTCTTCGTAATCAAAAGCCGAAGCGCGCATACCATGCACTTGCAGCGGTGGTGGCAAATCATAAACAACCTGCACGTGGAAAAGCTGTTGTACCAGATCAAACTGAACAGACCGCAAAAGATCCTGGAAAGTTTCGAAGGCTTCGAGTTTTTATTCCTGCAATGGATCTTTTTGACCGTAAGCACGCAGGCCGATTCCCTCCCGCAAAGCATCCATATCGTGGAGGTGCTGAATCCAGCGCTGGTCGATGATGCGCAGCATCAAGAAACACTCTAGCTGACGCATCATTTCTGGTGTTACCGACTGCTCTTTGACCTCGTAAGCCAAATTCACTTGTTCTAGCAAGTGACTCTTGAGGTCTTCTACGCCACGCCCCCTTAGCTCTTCTAGCGTGACGTTACGTCCCAATAATGGACTAAGCGAGCCAACTGCCTGGTGCAGCCCTGCGATATCCCATTCATCGACATGCAAAGCCGGATTGACGAACTGTTCGACCAGGTTACCAGTGGTACGGCGGACCATCTCCAGTACGTTAGCACGCATATCTACCCCTTCCAGCACCTTGCGCCGCTCGGCATAGATGATTTCGCGTTGTTTGTTCATCACGTCATCGTATTCGAGCACCTGCTTGCGAATGTTGAAGTGATATATCTCTACTTTTCTTTGCGCATTTTCGATGGCACGGGTCACCAACCCATGCTCTATAGCTTCATCGTCCGGGACCTGGAGCCGTTCCATCATCCGCGCAATGCGATCTCCACCGAATAACCGCATCAAATCGTCATCCAGAGCCAGGTAAAAACGTGATGATCCGGGATCGCCCTGCCGTCCGGAGCGTCCGCGCAACTGATTATCGATGCGCCGCGACTCATGTCGCTCGGTACCAATGATGTGCAAACCACCAGCAGTCAGCACTTGCTGCTTTTGCGTCTCACAGATACGAAAAGCCTCGGCTTGCACCTCTTGCACTACTTCTGGCGGCGCTGCAGCGCTGTCCTGATAGCCTTTGGCTGCCAACAAATCGGCTGCCAAACCTGCCGGATTCCCGCCCAGGATAATGTCGGTGCCGCGGCCGGCCATATTGGTAGCAATGGTGACAGCTCCAAGTC
>JACQUT010000126.1 GCA_016267585.1 Cyanobacteria bacterium NC_groundwater_1444_Ag_S-0.65um_54_12 | reverse complement strand
GGGTACCCACCGTGCCACGCACTTTGACAAACGGCCCGAACCAGCTACTGGCACCCTGCGTGATCTGCAAATAGCCACTGTAACCATTGTCCGGCAGCGTGACCGCCAGCGCGCTGCGACTGGCATTCACGCTCCAGCTGGCTAGCGGTACGCCGGATATCGCGATTTGCGGCGTGGCCACCCCGCTGGTCGGAAAGTTCTGGCCACGGAAAGTCACCACGTCACCAGTGGCGGCCAGCGCCGGCGCAAAGCTGTCATGGATGACCAGTTGACCGGGCTTGCTGCGGTATTTAGTCGTCGCCGCCAGGCCACTGGCATCGTAGGCGATGACCTCCAGCGGATCCTGGTCCCCTTCCAGTGCGGCGGTCACCAGCGCGAACACCCTATCGTATTCCGCTTGGTCTATGCTGGTGCCCGCTGCCGTGAAACTGGTACCGGAAACCTTTCCCAGCAAGAGCAACTGTGCGCCAGTATCCAGAGCGCGTAGACCGGCGATCGTGGCCACGGCCGTGGTAGCCCGGCCAAGCGAGACACTCGTCACCGAGAGACTGTTCCAGGAAGCGTTGTTGACCACCAGCGTGCGTAACCGGGCCAGGCTAGCTCCCGCCCGGTTAGCTTTGCCCCCTACCGCCAGACCCTTGATGGCTTCCAGGTAATAGGGTTTATTCTGGGCCGGCACGAAACTGGCGGGAAACTGCAAGCTGAACCGGCCATCCGGCGCCGAGACGGTGGTAGAGACCGTCTGCCCAGTATCGGCATCTATCAAAGAGACGGTGGCGCCATTGGCGATGTCGCCCACTACCGCCTGCACGCTGCGTTCCGGAATCATCTCCTGGTGAGCAGTTGCCGAACTTTCGATCCGGCCTTCCAGCGGCGGAACCGCTCGGCGTGCCGTACCGGTGTCGGCTGGTTGCAACCCTTTGCCGGACGAAGCGGGCCAGAGCTGACAGCCCGTACCGGTCAGCACCAGTGACAACGCCAGACTGCTGGCCAGGAGGCTGAGCCAGGGTAAATTATTCCAGCTACTCTTGTGGTATCCGCGCATCATCCCCTCTCCCCAGCATCACAAAGGGCGGGCGGGACGCCCGCGCTCCCAGGTTAGGCGAAACGCCTGTGCTCCCAGGCTAGTTTCAATTATTCCCCACGAACGCTAGCCTGCTACCCTCGCTTAGTTAAGTTTTGCAACGAGCAACAGCTACCAAGAGCGCTCTTTTTACTCGGCTGAAAAAATCTACCCAAGATATTTGATTGAATTAGCATTTCCTCGACTGGTGTTTTTCTATAGTTTAGCTAATGGGGTAATCGTCCCAAAAGCTTGACGATTGCCTGACCAAGAGGAGCAACCGTTTCAATTTAGGGCTATGTGAGGAGACGATTATGGCCTTGGTGACTACGGATGAGACGATCCAACAGGACATCATGGAAGAGCTGCGGTTCGATCCGGAGGTAAGGGCACCCGAGATTGGCGTGAGAGTGAAGGATGGGATTGTTTCTCTCATGGGATTCGTGGACAGCTACATGAAGCGATTGGCAGCGGAAAAGGCCGCTATGCGAGTAACAGGCGTCAGGGGTATCGCAAACGAAATCGAGGTCAGAATTCTCGGTGCTGCTGAAAGGACTGATGAAGACATCGTCCGCGATGCTACCCATGCGCTTGAACTCAACGCCTCTATCCCTGCCAATCGCTTGAAAGTCATGGTCGACAAGGGATGGGTAAAACTAGAGGGAGACGTCGACTGGTCGTTTCAGCGAATGGCTGCTGAAAATGCTGTGAGGTACCTGCAAGGGGTTCGCGGGATCTCTAACCTGATCATAGTAAAGGCCCAACCGCTCCCCGGAGAGGTCAAACAAAGGATCAAGGCGGCTTTCGTGCGGGATGCCCGGCTAGATGCCAATAATGTGATGGTCGAGGTGAGCGAGCACCGGATAACCCTGCGGGGAACTGTTCGTTCATATGCCGAGAAGAACGAGGCAGGCCGAATTGCTTGGTCGATTCCGGGAGTGACCGCTGTGGATAATTTGATTGCGGTTTCTTCTTATTGAGTAGCTTCGTCAAGTCCGAGATCGAACGCTTGCGACGCGCGGTCGAGGAGCATAATTACCGCTACTACGTGTTGGATCAGCCGATCATCAGCGATGCCGAGTATGATCGGCTCATGCGCGAACTCCAGCAGCTAGAAGCGGCCCATCCCGAGTTATACGACCCCAACTCCCCGACCCGGCGCGTTGGCGTTCCCGTGGTACAAACTGCCTTCAAGAGCGTCACGCATCGCGAACCAATGCTATCGCTTGCCAACGCTTTCAACGCGGAAGAAGTACGTGCCTGGAATGCCCGCGTGCATCGGCTACTGGGAACCAGGCAGGAAATCTGCTACACCGTCGAGCCAAAGATCGATGGCGTGGCAGTTTCCGTGCGCTACGAGCACGGGCGGCTGGCCAGGGGGGCTACCCGTGGCGATGGTTTCAGCGGAGAGGATGTAAGTGCCAACATCCGCACCATGAAAGACCTTCCCTGGACTCTGGGGCCCGGCGCCCCCGCTTCGTTCGAGGTGCGAGGGGAAGTTTACATGAATAAAATTGACTTTTCAGCCATGAACGCCGAACGCGCCCAAGCGAAGGAAAGTCTGTTCGCGAACCCCCGTAATGCTGCCGCCGGAGCCTTGCGCCAGCTCGATCCCCGTATTACCGCCGAGCGTCACCTGCGGTTCTGGTCCTATGCGGCCAGCGAAATAGCGGGGGTAACCGATCAGTACGGGGTACTGCAGCGGATATCCCGATGGGGTTTACCGGTCTACGCGGGAAATCGTTTGGTCGAAGGGCTAGCTGCCGTGAACGATGCTTACCGGGATTTCGCAGCTTTGCGCGCCGAGCTGCCTTTCGAGATCGATGGGGTAGTGATAAAGGTCAATAGCCTGGCCGATCAAGAGCGACTGGGCGCGATCGGACGCGAGCCGCGGTGGGCGATCGCCTACAAATTCCCACCCATCCAGGAGACGACCCGTCTGCTCGATATCGTGGTCCAAGTGGGACGGACCGGCATTCTCACTCCGGTCGCGCACCTTGAACCCGTAGCGGTAGGGGGTGTCGTCGTCAGCCGGGCCAGCCTCTTCAACGAAGATGAACTCGCCCGCAAAGACATCCGGATTGGTGATTGGGTCCTCGTGCAACGCTCCGGGGATGTCATCCCTTATATCGTCAAGACTATTCCGGAACGTCGGGCCAGCTCCGAACGTATCTTCACCATGCCTGCCAGTTGTCCGGACTGCGGTGCAGTCGCTATCCGCCTTCCGGGCAAGGTGGCGCGGTATTGCACGGGGGGAATCCAATGCCGGGCACAGCTTGCCGAGGCTATCAAGCATTTCGCCAGCCGCCGCGCCATGGATATCCAGGGTATCGGGATCAAGGTGGGAGAACTCTTGGTCAAGAATGGACTGGTGCATGATGTCGCGGATCTCTACTACCTGAAACGCGAGCAGTTAATGGGTCTGGAACGTTTCGCCAAAAAGCGTGCGGACAACCTTCTGGCAAGCATAGCCGGCAGTAAGTCGCGGCCTCTCGACCGGTTGATCTACGCGCTCGGGATCCACGAAGTTGGTGAGCAAACGGCACGGTTGCTCGCAGTGCGCTTCCGGTCGCTCGATAAGCTTTCCCGGGCGACCGATTCGGAGTTACAGGACATCCCGACCATCGGTCCTGCCGGTAGCGAGAGCGTCGTCAGCTTCTTTGCCGAGCAGCGGAATCGTGCTGTCATGGCGAAACTTCGCCAGTGCGGGATGGCAATGGAGTTACCCGGCGGCGCCGCAGCAGCGGAGCGTACTCCACTTGCTGGTAAGACCTTTGTGTTCACCGGACGCCTGGCTTCCATGACCCGTCCGGAAGCCGAGAATCTTATCGAGCGGCTGGGCGGAATTGCTTCCAGCAACGTGACCAGGCGAACCGATTACGTGGTCGTGGGAGCGGATCCGGGTTCCAAGCTCAAGCTTGCGCAGCAATTACGGCTGACTACCCTCTATGAAGCAGAGTTTCGGAAACTCGTCGCAAATTAATGTCATGGCAGTGTGTTATAGTAAACTCGGTGGCTCAAGGGAATTGAATCAATAATAGGAGAGCATTAGGGCCATGATGCTCAAAATTGAACTAGAGCGGGAATCTGATGGCAGGTGGATTGCCGAAGTGCTCGATCTCCCTGGCGTTTTGGCTTATGGCAGGACCCGCGAAGATGCCTTTGCAAACGCCCAGGCTCTTGCCCTTCATGTCGTGGCCGACAAGATGGAGCATGGCGAGTTGTCGCCTGGACCGGTTATCAGCTTCGAAGCCGCGTGAGCAACTGGCCTTCTGCCAAAACTAAGCAGGTTCTCGAGGCTCTGCTCAGGATCGGTTGGTCTATCAAGCGAACGCGTGGATCCCATCGGGTTCTGGCCAGGCATGGCTGGCCAGATGTTGTATTTGCCTTTCATGGGTGCCGAGAGATTGGCCCGAGGATGCTGGCTCGCATCGCCAAGAGCACAGGCCTTACTCCTGATGATCTAGCTAGCCGGTAGTCTTGTGCAAAATTCCGAAGCCTAACTGCTGGTCTGGGATGCCAGACCGGTCTGATCGGCAGAGGGGACATCCTGGCCGGGCCGCAGCAGTTGCGGTGCTCCCCGTTCACTGAAGGGAATTATCAGGCGATCGAAATCAGCCGGCAGCAGGCAAGGTTCCATGATCGGACGTGCTTCCTGCAGCAGGTCACGAGCGGTATGGCGAAAGCTCGAGTGCGTGAGCACGAGCAGGCGCACCTGAGCTGCTCGCGCCACCAGGGCAGCTTCTGCGGCGGTAGCATGTCCGGTTTCGCCGGCGCGCTCGCGTTCAGCGTTGGTAAAGGTAGCCTCGTGTACCAGAACGTCGGCGTCGGTGGCAGCTTCTACCACCGCCGGGCAAGGGCGCGTATCGCCAGTCAAGACTACTCTGCGACCCGGACGGACTGGCCCCATGACTTCGCTCGGGTGGACCACGCGCCCACCTGGCGCGGTAACTGTTTCGCCATGCTGAAGCTGGCCATAGGCGGGACCGGCCTCTATTCCCAGAGCAGCGGCCCGTTCGGGGCAAAAGCGGCCAGGACGCGCTTCTTCGTAAAAAGCATATCCTACGCTGGCAATGCGATGATCCGTGGCAATGGCCACTACGCGATAGCCTGCGCCGGTCAGCACGTCGCCTGGAACGAGCTCTTGCCACCGAATCGGGAAATCAACTCGCCCTATTAAGCGCCGAAAAAGCTCTAACATGTCGCTCAAGCCGCGTGGACCGAAGACTTCGACTGGCTCGGTACGTCCCCAGAGCTGCCAGGTCTTGAACATGCCGGGTATTCCTAGATAGTGATCGGCATGAAAATGCGTCAAGAGGATGCGCTGGATCTGAGTGATGCCAACGGCAGCCTTGATGAGCTGCCGCTGGGTACCTTCACCGCAATCGATCAAGAAGCGCTCCCCTCCCCGTTGCAAGAGAGTGGCGGAAAGACTACGACTCGGGGTAGGCACTGCACCAGCAGTACCCAGAAAAGTCAGGGTCAATTCCATGCGTTATTCATCCCCGGTCCCTTGTCCGATACCGCTAGACCGTTTCCGATACCGATATCCGTGACCGATACCGTACCGGACCCGCAGCACTTAATGGTTGTAGAATAACCGTATGGTAATCAGTATGGCGTTTCCGCCGTGTCCGTTCCGGTCCCCGGATTCGGTCGTCGGTCAGCGGCATCGGTCAGCGGGGTTCAGGGTCTTAGCCGTCGCTCCCGGATCCCGGCAGACAACAAGCTCGCTCCTCCCACCGTGAAGAGCAAACCCAATATCAAGAGCGGGGATTTGAATAGTATATCGATACCGAAGCGCAAGAGATCCAGTATTCCGATGGCCAGCAAAATAACGCCGGCAATGGTCTTCCAAGGCATAGGTAACTCTTCCCGCTTTCGTCTACACTCCAACTGGAGCGATACTGGCATAGATCTCCGCGATTTGTTCCTGGTAACGCTCGAGAATGGCCCGGCGCTTGTACTTGAGGGTAGGAGTAAGCTCGCCATTTTCTTGTGATAGTTCTTGGGGCAATATGACAAATTCTTTGATTTTCTCAAAATGGGCAAAATTACCCATCAGACGATCGATTTCCGAGCGAAGCAGTGCTTTGACCCGGGTATCTTTTACCAGTTCTGGCCTGATCACTGTCAATCCCGTAGTTTTGGCCCAGCGTTCGACTGCTTCGAAATTGGGCACGATCAAAGCCGCGATGAAATTACGATTATCGCCGATTACCATGGCCTGAGCAATATAGGGACTCGTAATGAGAGTATTCTCGATGGGAGCTGGCGCTACGTTCTTGCCATTCGACATTACCAAGATTTCTTTTTTGCGATCGGTGATCTTGAGGAAGCCGTCTGGATCGAATTCCCCGATGTCGCCGGTATGCATCCAGCCCTTGGCATCAATGGCTTCTGCTGTCGCCTCTGGCAGGTTGAAGTAGCCCTTCATGACGTTGGGGCCGTGGCAAAGGATTTCGCCATCGCCAGCGATCTCGACTTTCACGCTGGGGATAGGTTTGCCCACCGTGCCAAGGCGCCGTGCCTGGGGCGTGTTACAGGAAATGACCGGACTCGTTTCAGTCATGCCGTAACCTTCCAACAAAACTATGCCGATCAGCGTGAAGAATTCAGCCACTTCTCTCGATAGTGGCGCTCCACCGCAAATGCAATAGCGCAGGTTCCCGCCAGTGCGAGCACGCACTTTAGAAAACACCAAGCGATCAGCGATCTTGTGCTTCAATCCTAGCACCAGAGGAACCGAGCCTACTTTTTCGCGCTCTAGCGCTGCCGCCTTGGTTACTTCCAGACCCCAGTAAAATAGCTTGGCTTTTAGACCTCCGGCCTGCTCCATCGCATCGTAGACCCGGGCGCGAATTTTCTCGAATAACCGAGGCACGCTTACCAGAATAGTAGGACGGACTTCCTGGAGATTCGCCGCCACCTGGTCGACACCCTCTGCGAAATTGATAGTAGCGCCTACCGAAACCATTGAGTAGTAAGCTATGCGTTCCAGTACGTGAGAGAGGGGTAGAAAAGAAAGACAGCTATCAGTCACCGTGATGCCGATAAGTTCTACTACTTCCGCATGATTGCTTACCAGGTTGCCATGGCTAAGCATCGCCCCCTTGGGATTGCCGGTAGTCCCGGAAGTATAGATGATGCTAGCCAGATCATCGGTATTCAAGCTCGCTTTGCGCTGCGCGCGTTCACTGGCCGTAGACGCCAGGAACTCTTTCCCCTGATCGAGGAAATGAGGCCATTCCAGGAGTTTTTGCGGAGCTTGCCCCCGGGGCGTGCCATCGAACAGAATGATATGGGTGAGTTGTGGCAGCTCGCCAGCAACTGGTAGTACCTTGTCGAGATGCGTTTGCGAAGACAGGAGCAGCACTCGGGCCCCGCAGTCTTCCAGAAGGTATTTGATTTGTGCTGATGCCAGGGTAGGGTAAATAGGCACGTTGACTGCACCGATCGCCAAAATGCCTTGATCTGCCATCAGCCATTCGGGGCGGTTTTCTGAAAGTAGAGCGATGCGATCGCCCTTTTCAATCCCGAGCCCGCCAAGAGCAGCTGATACCAGTTCGGTCTGCTGCGCGAATTGCTGATAAGTTATCGGCTGCCAGGCCCCCTTACTCTTGAAGGTGAGGGCAGTCTTGCTACCATACCGCGTTACCGTGCGGTCGAAGCAATGCGAAAGACTTGGCGACATAGGGCAATTACCTCCAGCTGATGCAATTGCATCATACCAGGCTATGGCAATTTTGGAGGATAGCTAGCTCTTGGCTATATTGGTAGATCCGGTCGCCAGCGCGGCAGTGAACGCTGGACCAGCCGAGTTTTGTGACGCAATTTGGCCTGGCGCTTCGCACGTTTGGGTGCCGAAGCTTTTTCTACTTTTTCCGCAAGCGTCTCGGTCAAACTCGGTATGACTAGCAACTCGTCAGGGAAGATTTTATCAGGGTTGGTGATCCGATCGCGGTTTGCTGCGAAAATCAATTGCCAGTGCGCTCCGCCATCCCGGTAATAGTGCCTGGCCATGCTGTAGAGCGTCTCACCCGGTCTTACGCGATGCAACTTTGCAGTACCCGAGAAGGGCAGATCGACTCGCGGCTTGACCTCGGCAGCAAGCCGCTCCCTGGCAATGTTATCGCCAGTGGAGGCAACCTTGCTAGCCTTAGACCCATTTGCAGTAATTGCTTGCTGGCGCCAGCGCGCTATTGCCAAGCCGCTACGATCGGGTGGCAGTAATAGTTTATTGGTAGCGGCTAATTTTCTACCGCTCGCTTGCGGTAGCGTTTCGCTGACCGGTTTGGCAAATGGCAATTCGGGCACCGTTCTGGTGGTTGTGAGGTCTGGAGCCGCGCTCCGAGCAGTTTCGGTAGCTGGCCGGTTCACTGGATCGTGGGCGTCTCGCCCACTTCCCGCAGCAGGCATTGCCAGGTCTATTTGATTAGATGCTGCCGGTGGATCGTGGGCGTCTCGCCCACTTCCCTCGGCAGGCATTGCCAGGTCTATTTGATTAGACGCTGCCGGTGGATCGTGGGCGTCTCGCCCACTTCCCGCAGCAGGCATTGCCAGGTCTATTTGATTAGACGCTGCCGGTGGCATGGGGAATAACGTGGCCGGAGAGCGTGAAACTGGCGGCGGCAAACTAGGCGGCGCGATTACTTTATCTGGCAAGAGTAGCGGCGAAGCGAGATAAGGGGCGGCGGGTTTCGCGAAAGCAACGAGCGGCAGCTGGGCCGGAGGGAGAGCTGGTGGAGGCGGAATCACGACGTTCCATGTCGCTAGACCGCTGCTTGCTGGCTTGAATATGGCAGCTGCTTGGCTCCAGCCTGGTGCGCCCAGCAATAAGCTAACTAACAATCCGCTGGTAGCAACTGTTGGTACCCAGGCATTCCTTGCGTCATGGGCTTCAGCCGCTGGCAATTGGCCAGAGAGCCAAGGGCTTTCCGTTATTACCCGCGTGTAAGATCTCGGGAGCGCAACATTCTTGAGCTGGGCAAGCAAGTTAGCGATCTGTTCCAGTTCATCACCGATAGAAGCAGTATCGTCAAACATCCGTGGCCTCCTGGTCAGCTATCCGGACGAGTTGCCAGAATCGCTGATCCTTTTTTCACTTTTGCTCATCTTGACTCGAGATAGCTTTTTTATCCGTGATCTTTGTCTTGCGCTAATACTTGCGCTAATGACTTGCGCGCCGAGGGGGATTTTTGGCAAACTTACAGCATGCGACATATTCTGATCGCTTTGGCGATCGCGTTTGCCATTCCGGTATCGGCTGCCGCTAGTGATCCGCTAGCGCGCCTGCATAGTTCACGTGCCGCTTTCTTGGCGTCCCTGCCTACTCCGTTTCCGGCAAACCCCTGGTCGATTCGCAATCCTCCAGCTGGCAGCACACGATCAGAAGCTCTCGCTGCCTATGACAGCGCGATAGCAGAAGCTTATCAGTGGTCTGGTCAAGCTAATGCGGCTGATCTCTTGCCACGTAAAGGGATCTGGATACGGCCCTACCGGCGCGATGCTACTGCTCTGGAATTGCTAGAGGTCCTGGATAATGCCCAGAGTCTGGGAATTACCGACATTTTTGTAGAAACCTTCTGGGGTGGGCGCTTGATATATCCCGGAAATCCGGCGTTCCCGGCACGCTATCCAGAAAACCTCTTGTCCCTCTATGTACAAGAGGGACGGCGCCGTGGCATGAAGGTGCATGCCTGGTTGCATACTCTCGATTTCGGGTCGGATTGGGCCAAGCGCCATCCCAATGCCCTCGTTCAGGATGGCTTCGGACGACCATCGACAGTTATTGAGCGCGGTTCCTACATGGTATCGCCAGCGCTTGCCGAAGTACGCGAGGAGCTCAGTCGTATTCTTACCGAGGTAGCGTCACATGCTGCGGATGGAGTAATTCTCGATTATCTTCGTTATCCCTCGCGGATGCGCGGAGACGATATAGACGAGACGCCGGATCCGCGTAATTTCTTCGGATATAACGAGCGGCAGTTTCAGCTTATACTCAGGCGTCATGCTGATCTGGCTAGCCCGGAGTTCAAGACTTTCCTGGATACTGGGATACCCCTGAACGAAGAACAACGCGAAGCCCTGCTAGAACGTTGGAAACGTGCACTTTCCGAAGATATTGAAGGATTGATTGCACTGTTAAGAACGCGCCTTGCAGGAAAGTTGCAAATCGGGGCCGCTTATTTTCCGGATTATTACTTCCATCGGCATGACAATCGCGTGCAAGAATCGCGTCGCTGGGCTGGCATGTTCGAATTGCTAGCGCCGATGTGTTATCAATACTACCTTGATGAATATCCAGCTCCTTACGGCAATTACACTGTCAACCGGGCACTAGAAATTGCCGATGCCGCGATAGCTTATCTGGCGCCGGAACAGCGACCGCTGCTCATGCCGGTGTTAGCGGCAGAAGTTCCAGGGACCCCGCTGGAAGCACCGCTTCATCATCGTACCTTGCGCGAGCAGGTAGCTTTCCTGAAGGGCCGGATTTTTGATGGAGCATTCAAGAACGTCAAAGGGCTCGCCTATTTCTCGTATGGTTGGATCTATCGCGATTCCGAAGCACGCAGGCGATCAGGCGGTTAGTCACAGCTATTTATAGCGGATTAGACGACGACTCCTGGAGTGGAGAGTCCATGAAACATCGTACCATTCTCGTAACCGGGGCGAGTGGCTATGTTGGTGGGAGGCTCGCGCCACGATTAGTGGAACATGGTTATCGCGTACGCGTCATCAGCCGAGATGCTAGCCGTCTGCAAGGTCGCGATTGGTCAAATATCGAGATCGTTCAGGCAGATGCCCTCGATCCAGGCTCACTCGAGGTGGCGCTCCAAGGAGTAGGGACTGCCTACTACCTGATACATTCGATGGCGGCTGGTCCGCGCGAATTTGTCAGGCAAGATCGCGAAGCGGCCAGAAATTTCGCCATGGCAGCGTATCGCGCGGGTGTCGAGCACCTGATCTATTTAGGTGGCTTGGGTGATGCTTCACCAGCG
>JACQUT010000002.1 GCA_016267585.1 Cyanobacteria bacterium NC_groundwater_1444_Ag_S-0.65um_54_12 | reverse complement strand
GTTCAACACTATTAGATCAGCGCGCCGCTGCAAGATCCAATCTACTACGGTAGCGGCAACCGCTGGAGCACTCATTTCTGGCTTCAGATCGTAAGTTGCGACCTTGGGTGATGGGAGCAAAATGCGCTCTTCGCCAGGGTATGGTTTTTCTACCCCACCATTGAAAAAGAAAGTCACATGGGCATATTTTTCCGTTTCCGCACAGCGTAGCTGGCGCAATCCTGCATCGGCCACCACTGGGGACAAGACCCGTTCGAGGGATTGCCGCTCGAAAGCTACCGGCAACTGAAAGGTAGCATCATATTGGGTAAAGCATGTGAAGTATATACGAGGATTAGCAAGCCGCTCGAACTCGGCGAACGATTCAAGCGCCAAAGCATGTGTGAGCTGGCGAGCGCGATCCGGTCGAAAGTTAAAAAATATTACCGAAGCACCATCCTTTATTAGCCCGCCGGAATCGATCAAAGTGGGCGTAATAAATTCGTCGGTTTCCCCTCGTAGATAGGCCATTTCGGCAGCCTGTTGGCCGGAGATAGCCTGGTAATCGGTCTTGCCCAGAGCCAACGCTGCCCAGGCCTTAGATGTTCGCTCCCAGCGCTTGTCACGATCCATGGCATAGTAGCGCCCCGAGACAGTAGCTATGCGGCCTATGCCTAGCTCACGTGTCGCTTGTTCTACGGTTGCCAAATATCCTGCGCCACTGGTTGGTGACGTGTCTCGGCCATCTGTGAAGGCATGAATCCATACTGCTGGCACACCTTCGGCCCGTGCTAATTTTAGTAGTGCAACCAAATGTTCTATATGGCTATGCACACCACCATCCGACACCAGACCCAAAAGGTGTAACGAAGTATTAGATACTCGGGCATGGCGCATCGCTTCCCGTAAAATCGCATTGTCGAAAAAATCCCCGTCGTGAATAGCCTTCGAGATACGCGTATATTCCTGATAGACGACTCGACCGGCGCCCATATTGAGATGGCCCACCTCGGAGTTGCCTTGCTGTCCTGGTGGCAACCCTACCACCATACCAGAGGTAGGAATTTGTGAATGCGGGTAGCTAGCTATCAAGCGGTCCCAGGTCGGTTTGCGTGCCAAGCGAACAGCATCGCCGGGAGCTTGTGGATCGGGATTGCTACCAAAACCGTCCAGGATTGCCAAGACGACGGGTCTTCTTTCCATCGGCACTAGGACTTTTTCAGCACACTGTTGAACTCGACGATCTGAGCGAAGGAATGCGGATCGAGCGAGGCGCCCCCCACCAGTGCCCCGTCAATGTGTGGCTGCGCCATCTTACCAGCAATGGTATCAGGTTTTACCGATCCGCCATAAAGAATGCGCACATCATCCGCAGCTCCGGGTCCCACTTGTCGCGTCATCGTTTCGCGGATGATCGCGCAGACTCGATTAGCCTCCCGGCTGTCACAAGTTTTGCCCGTGCCGATCGCCCAGATCGGCTCATAAGCGAAACAGACCTGACTGGCTGCCAGGGGTTCCAGGTTGAGCAAAGCTCGCTGTACTTGCACGATCACTACATTATCTGTTAGTTGCACTTCGCGTTCTTCGGCTTTTTCCCCGACGCAAATAATCGGCGTAAGACCATGGGCGAGCGCAGCATGGACTTTTTTATTCACACTGCCATCAGTTTCGGCAAAATGCTGCCGTCGCTCGGAATGGCCAAGCACTACGTAGGTACAGCCAGCATCTCTTAGCATGCGCGGTGAGACTTCACCCGTAAAGGCCCCCTCATCGTAGAAATAGCAGTTCTGGCCACCAAGCTGCACAGCAGTGCCAGCTAGTTCTTCGCGCAAAGCGAAAAGCGTAGTGAACGGTGGACAGAGCACTACCTCCAGCCCCATGACGTTGCGGACTGCGATCGCCAAAGCACGTGCAAAATCGCGTGCCTCGCTGATCGTCTTGTACATTTTCCAGTTTCCAGCAATTATCGGCTTACGGCTCACAATACTCTTCTCCTGATCTACTAGCGGTTAGCCAATACCGGTGAACATTCATGAACTGTAACTGCTCACCATGGTTGCTTTCTGGCTTTCGTCCTCGGCCCCGTGCCTCACGTACGCAACAGTACGCTGCGGCCCGGGGCCTGCGGGCGTGCTCAGAAATCATCTCCTGGTGAGCAGTTACCATGAACTATCTCAAACCCTACCTAAGCTCTGGCCGGAGCCGGTGCCATGAGTGCAGCTACACCCGGAAGCGTTCGCCCTTCCAGAAATTCCAGGGAAGCGCCACCACCCGTCGATACATGGGTGACCGCTGCCGTGAGTCCTGCTTGCTCCAGGGCAGCTACCGAATCGCCACCGCCCACTACCGTGGTGGCACCAGCTCGCGTTCGCGCTGCCAGTAATTGTGCTACTCGCAGCGTGCCTTCCGCAAAAGCCCGGTTTTCAAAAACTCCCATGGGCCCGTTCCAGAAAATAGTTCTGGCATCCTGCAAAGCTGCGCTGATCTCCTCTAACGTGCCCGGACCGATATCCACCCCCAGCAACTCGGAAGGCATCATTTCGCTGCTTGCCAGACCGGCCTTCGCCCCTGCCAGATCATTAGCCAGTACTACATCGCAAGGTAGAATCAGCTTTACGCCCCTATCAAGCGATTCTTGCAGTATCTGACCTGCTGCTGCTAACTGGTTATCTTCTACTAGCGATCGCCCGACTGCATGACCTCGTGCTTTGATAAAGGTAAAAGCCATGGCACCACCGATCACCATGACGTCGACCTTGCCAATCAAATTATTCAACACACCTAGCTTGGTGGAAACCTTGGCGCCGCCTATGATAGCGACAAAGGGCCGCTCGGGTTTAGCTAGCAAGCGTTCTAGTACCGCTAGCTCTTTAGCTAGCAAAAAGCCAGCGCAAGCTGGCAAAAAATGTGTCACCCCTTCGGTGGAAGCATGAGCGCGATGTGCCGTGCCAAAAGCATCATTGACGTAGAG
>JACQUT010000116.1 GCA_016267585.1 Cyanobacteria bacterium NC_groundwater_1444_Ag_S-0.65um_54_12 | reverse complement strand
GGGTAAGCCGACCAAAGCACACTTCCAGGTCATCAACATGGCCAGAGCAGTGATTTCGTCTATGTCGACATTTTGGTGAAAGCGAATGCCACCCTTATAGGGACCCAAGGCATTATTGTGCTGCACCCGAAACCCCGGAAACATTTTGATTTGCCCGTTATCGAGCCGTACTGGACTATGAGTCTGCACGATTCGATCTGGGTAGGCTAGCCGCTCATGTATTCCTGGTTCTATGCCAAGAATTTCGGCAACTTTCGCCAGCTGTTGCCTGGCGGCAGCCAGGGGAGAGATCTTTACCGGCTCCTTTACTATCACAACGAGATGCTCCTTTGGGGAAGTACTAGCGCTGACTACCTTGTCAGTGCCTCGCTAACTCGATCCTAGGCATGCTGACAAAACCTGTCAATGATGGCCATGGCTGGAGATAGTTTTTTAGAGCTTGATCAGCATTCTGACAATTGAGTGCCAGCAGCTTGGGTGATCGCCTCGCGATATATTTCTTCGTATTGCTGGACGGAATAGGGTATGGAATGTTGTTGAACTAGCTGCAGGCTAGCACGGCCCATAGTGGCTCGCAGTGCAGGCTCCTCGCAGAGCCGTATCAAACGATCAGCCAAGTCTTCATGATCGCCTGGAGCATGCAAATAACCATTTTCGCCATGGCGGATGATTTCCGGAATAGCCAAAGCGTTTGCGCCAACTAGCGGCAAACCGGAAGCTGCAGCTTCTAACAGAACTAAACCCTGCAGTTCAGCCTCTGATGGCAATACGAAAAGATCAGCTGCTCGGTATACCAGCGGCATGGATTGATCGTCCAGTAGACCGGTAATGGTGATGTGGTCACGCACTCCTCTGGCCATCAGCTCTTCTTTGATAGCGATATTACCAGAGCCGGTAAATCCAAAATGAGCGGCAGTTCTTGCTAGAACTTGGGGAATAGCATCCAGCAGCAAATCTATTCGCTTATCTGCGGCAAAACGCCCGGCGTACAAGATGGTGGGTACCCCTGAAGGAAAATTGAAACGCTGTTTGAGAGCCTTTTTCTCTTCCTCTGAAGAAACCGGATGATAAACTTGTAAGTCTACCCCATTGGAGATTGGAATGGCTTGTTTGCTGAGTCCTTGCGCATGTAACAGATCACAGGCGGTGATACTAGGCGCGCAAATCACGTCGCAAGACTCTAGCAGGGCTACTATTACGTCCCAGATGCCCTCTTGCACTGCCCGAAAAACGGTGGAGCCCTTGTCTTTGGGTGACCAGTAATTCTCTGGTATGCTGTGACAAGTAGCTATGGCGGGAATATGCCTCTTGCGTGCCAGTCGGCTGGCGATCGCCCCGGCGTACCCCGGCAGCTGCAGGTGGACTATGTCAGGCTGGTAACGCTCCAGCACCCGCTCTAGAATGCCATCTGGCAAAAGCGGCACGCGAACGGTGCTCTTGCTGGGGCGCATGGTAAGACGCAGATCGGGAAGCGAGCGGCAGCGAATGACGACAGTCTCTCCGTCTCGCTCGATGTAATGACGTAAACCCTTCAGACCGGGAGCCAGTACCCATACCTGGTTACCGCGCGCTGCCAGTCCATGCGCTAATCTTCGCATGGCAATGGCGCTTCCCCCCAAGGTAGGTGGGTAATACAGATCAGTTACCAACAAAATCTTCAAGGAACCAGCCAGCTCACTCATAGGGCTTTCCCTTCTCTGTTACGAGCTAACCAACGCCAAGGATGCGACCCCGACGCTGCTACTAGCATGACGACTCCTAGCAGCGCGATCAAGGTTCGCACGCCCCACCAATCCGCCATTACTCCTATCCCGCCCATTGGTAGGGCGGTAGCAATATTGGTGGCCATGTTCTGGGTGCCAAAAACCTTTCCGCGTTGATCGGCCGGAACGATTTCTTGTAGCAAAGTCTGGTTGGGGATAGCAACCCAAGCTGCGGCGAATCCTACAGTGCCAGTAAGCAAGTAAGCCGATACGGTAATCCAGCCATGACTCGTCCCCCCGGACAAACTAGCCAGATGATAGGTATCCGAAAACCAGCGCATGATTTCCCAATAAACAGTAGAACCCAGCAATGCCATGGCAAGCAACGCGATTCCGGCCCCCGCAAAACCACCGTTCACCATGCGACGGCGATTCCAGCGATGTCCCCAGCGTCCGATTACCCCTGCCCCGATAGCCATTCCCACGCCAGCTGTAGCAAGTAGCCAGGAAAAGTTAGTAGCGAGATCCTGCTTGGCAAAAAGAATGGCAACCGTGGAGAGCGCTGCAAACATGGCAAACAATATAACTAACCGCACAATGGCACTCCAGACCGGACGCTGGGTGCGGATATAACCCCAGTTGGCGATAAACTCGTCGAAGATTTCGCGCAAGGGATGTCGGTGCAGCGGCTGCGGTGGTATGCGCACCGTTAGCAACGCAATAGTAGAGATCAGATAAAGACCGCTAATAGACCAAGCTGACCAGATGCCTGACGTAGCTCCGCCAGCAATTGCGATGAAGGGCTCGCCTATCGTGAATCCCAAAATTATGGATCCCACCACCGTCGTGGTGAAAAGCGAATTTGCCGCCATCAAGTCTTTTTGTGGAACCACTAGCGGAATAGTGGCAGTCTCGGCAGGCGAGTAGGGTTGCGAGCAAGTAGAGATCAAAAATGATAACAAGATTATCGCGACGACTGCCGAGTGATTACAGAGTGGCACCAAGGCAATCAAAAGACCGCGCAGTATATTGGTGACTATTTGGGTTCGCACTTTGTCCCAGCGGTCCACCAAGGCACCAGCAAATGCACCGAAAAGCACCGATGGAATGGTATAGGCAACCAGGCACAAGCTGGTCCACGAACCGTTATTGCCAGTCAAAGCCGTTACTATGTCTACCATCAAAATGAAGTAGATCTTGTCGGCCACCTGGCTGAATAATTGCCCCAGCCAGAGAGCCAAGAAGGGCCTATTTCGCAAGATAGGCCCAAAACCTCGGATAGCTGGCAGTGAAGCGGTGTTCATTATATTCCCTTATACGGGCCAGGAGGCTTTTGAGCAACCTTTTAGCAACTCTTCGCAGTTACAAATCCAGAACATCAACTAGCAGCCTGGAAAATGTCACTGGCAACTGGCAATGAATCGGGACAGCTAGCAGGCTATAGGGCACCAGCGGTGCAAAACTGGCTGGTACAGTAGAACGAATGGCGCGGATCCAGGGCTCTTTCGCGTCATGTACTAGATAACAGTAGTCTATGCCACACTCTTGTGCTTTGGCATTTATCGCTAGCCACAATTGCCTGGCAATTTCGCCGTCGGTAGCAAAAAAGTCATAAAGATACCAGCTGTGCAACTCTTCGCCAGGCGTCGGTATATGAGGCCAGGACCGGCGGTTGAACGGCCAGGTACCGAACAGTTTCTTCGCCAGGTCAAGCCATGCCGGCATGCCAGCCATGACCTCCCCCAGTATGCCTCGATTATCCCAGGCAGAGCAGCCAGCTAATTCCGGTCCGTGCTGCAAGATCCAGGAAGCGACATGCCCAGTCTGATAGCGGCGCTGGGTTGGCGCATCATCGCCAACAATCGGTAGGGCGGCAAAATCAAAGGGACCAGCAACTCGCCAGAGTGCCTCCTGCACCTCCTGGGGTGTGACAGCAGAAGCCACAAGTTGTGGTGCTTTGCTCCGATAGGTCGGCATGACAAGATAACGATAATCGCTAACTACCCGCATGCCGAAAAGCTCTCCCAGGTAAGAAACGGTGGAATTTTCTGTCATCGTATAAGTGTAGGCCAGGTCCGCGCGTGGCAATATCCAATTGCGAGCTTCCCGGGCCAAGCAGCGCGCTATGCCGCGTCCCCGAAAATCCGGATGTACGCGCAAATCGAACAGGAAAGCTGCAGGAACTGGTCGCCCGCATAGCATCATCTCTTTTTGCGCCATGCCCAGAACACCGATCAACTGGTCCTGACGTGCCGTCACGATACGGTAACTTGCAAAATTCTCCGCACGTCGATGGAAAGTGCTGCGGTTAAATGACAGGCGATAGGCTTTACCTTGCACGCAAAGACGTTCCAGGCGCAAAGCTTCAGCGCTTTGGTCGGGGGTATATTCGCCTATGACTAGCTTCGTGTCTACCATTTCAGCACTATTGAGAACAACCGCTTCATAAGAAAACCTTAACCTTATTTGCCAGGTTCCTTCAAAAAACTAGCAAGCCAGCGCGGACGAT
>JACQUT010000130.1 GCA_016267585.1 Cyanobacteria bacterium NC_groundwater_1444_Ag_S-0.65um_54_12 | reverse complement strand
GTGGAACAGCATCTGGCCTATCAAAGAGAATTGTCCGATGCGGCTACTCGTAGGCACCTGGCCGAAGACACCCGCTATCAATTACCTGAGGTTCCGATCGTATAGATGTCGACAGAGCTTTCTTTGACGGGAACATTGCTTGCTAAAGCCGTAAAAGAGCATGAATTGCCCCTGGGAGAGGTGCGGGCCGATGCTGCCGGATCGCCTATTTATGAGGTTTCGCCTGATCAGCTGCGCGCTGTCGGGTGTCAGCTGCGGGATCGGCTAGGTTTGCACTATCTGTCATGTCTGACCACACTCGAGTGGCCAGAGCGCTGGGAGATGGTTTACCATCTCTACGATTTAGCACGTAAAGGCAATCTCATACTGAAAGCTAGTATTCCCAAGGAACAGGCAGTTTTCCCCACGGTGACCGATATCTGGCCGGCAGCCAACTGGTATGAACGAGAATGCTACGACATGTTCGGGGTTACCTTCGAGGGACATCCGCAACTTTGTCGGATTTTGCTGAGCGATGACTGGCAATCATTCCCCTTGCGCAAGGATCACCCCATGGATCTGGAAGGTGGTTACTGACATTGGAGGCGCGCTAGATAGTTATGCCAGAGCTGGTAGAAGTCCGCACCGAAGGGATGGTGCTGAACATGGGGCCGCAGCACCCCAGTACGCATGGTGTGTTGCGGTTGCTGTTGCGCCTGGATGGTGAAGTAATAAAGAGCTGTACTCCGGTCATCGGGTACCTGCATCGCGGCATGGAAAAACTGGCCGAGCATCGCACCTACGTGCAATACCCGGCCATTATCGACCGCTTCGAATACCTGACCGCCATGTTTACCGGTGTCCTCTATGCCATGTGTGCCGAACGCATAGCGGGAATCGAGGTACCGCCGCGAGCCATCTGGATGCGCACCCTGATGTTGGAACTCAACCGCATCGCCAGTCACCTTTTTTGGCTGGGTACGTACTTGTTAGATCTTGGGGCAAATGGCCTGCTCTTTTATGCCATGCGCGATCGTGAGCTGATACTGAATTTGTTCGAAGAAGTTTGTGGAGCGCGTTTGCTCTATAGCTATGCTTGTGTGGGTGGGGTCCGCTTCGACAATCCACCAAGTTTTGAACGACATGTCCGCGAGTTTCTAAAAATTTTCCTTGACCGGATCAGAGATTACGAGTCGATCGTGACTGAAAACCCGGTTTTTTTGGAGCGCGTGCAAGAGGTGGGGTGCTACAGCCCAGAGCTAGCTTTGCAATATGCGGTCAGCGGACCGCCTTTGCGCAGTACCGGTATTCGCAAGGATCTGCGCAAGGATCAACCATACCTGGCATACGATCAGGTTGATTTCGCCGTGCCGATCGGAACCAAAGGCGATACCCTGGATCGCTATTTGCTCCGCATGGCAGAAATGCGGGAAAGCTTGAAGATTGTTGAACAATGCCTGGATCGCCTACCTGATGGAAACATTCGGGTTAAATTGCCCAATGTCGTGAAAATTCCGGCAGGCGAGGCCTATCTGGCGCTCGAATCGCCACGCGGCGAGGTGGGTGCTTATATGGTAGCAAATGGTACAGACAAGTGTTATCGCTTGAAGCTGCGTTGCCCTTCGTTCAACCATGTCCAGTTCTTGCCGGTCATTTTGCTAGGCGAGCGGATCTCGGACGTGATGGCGATTTTCGGCAGCTTGGATGTTATCTTGCCAGAGGTTGACCGTTGAACTTGCTCCAGAGCTTGCTAAATTTGCCGGAACCCTTGATGGGCGCTATCGGCGCACTGTTGATCACTTTGGGGATGTTGCCCGTAGCGGCCATGCTGGTCCTCTGGGAGCGGATCTTCTTGGGTAAACTGACCCAACGGCCGGGACCGAATCGCGTAGGTCCGCGCGGGCTGCTACAGACCATTGCGGACGCCCTCAAGCTGCTGACCAAAGAAGACTTCACCCCCAAGGATGCTGATCGCATACTCTTTTTCTTGGCGCCCTTGATCTTTATCGTGCCGTCATTTCTGGTCTTTGCCGTCGTGCCTTTCGGGCACTTTGGCGGGACGCATGGGCCGGTGCTGATCGCTGATCTGCGAACGGGTATCTTTTTCATGGTAGCGGTCTTTTCCCTCCATACCGTGGGAATACTCATGGCAGGCTGGGCATCTAATAACAAATATTCATTGCTAGGCGGTATCCGCGGAGTGGCACAGGCCATCAGCTATGAGTTACCGCTCATTTTCAGCTTCTTGGGCATCCTTATCCTGTCCGGATCCATGTCTACGGTGGACATCATAAAAGCCCAGGGCGGTGGGTTGCACAATTGGTTTTTCTTGGCGCAGCCTGTGGCGTTCCTGGTTTATCTCGCCTGTTCGGTCGCGGAAGTGAACCGCGTGCCTTTTGACATTCCGGAAGCGGAATCCGAGCTGGTGAGTGGCTTCAATACCGAATATTCCGGCATGCGCTTTGCCATGTTCTTCCTGGCAGAGTATGTGAGCTTGTTTGCGACAGCCGCTATTGCCACCATCGTCTTTCTGGGTGGCTGGCTGGCGCCTTTTCCTGAGCCCGCAGTCATTACGGGGAGCACGCTAGGCTACTTCTTCTGGTCGGCTGGCTGGTTCCTCTTGAAGGTCTTTACCCTGGTCACATTGGCCATGTGGGTACGGGGAACCTTGCCACGCCTGCGCGCCGATCAGCTCATGGATTTTGCTTGGAAGTTTTTGGTCCCGGTGGTACTGGTCAACCTCTTCGTCACTGGCCTGCTTGCTCTCTGGGGGCGCTGGGCGGTAGCCGGCGGGCTCTGGTTGGCTTTGTTACTGTGGGCTCTCTACGGTCAAAGCCGAGCAGCAAAAGCAGAAAGGCGGCAAGTTGTCTACTAGCAAAATGGATGTGCTGACCAGAGCCTTTCAGGGTGCCAAGGCGATCGCCGAAGGGCTGGCGACCACCTTCAAGCACGTAACGCGTTCGCAAGTCACCATCGGTTATCCGGAAGTGCGTTCGGAACTGCCGGCAGCTTTTCGCGGTATGCCTGGTCTGCCGCCTGATAAGTCCGGCAATACTACTTGCATTGGCTGCCTGGCCTGTGCCAGGGTTTGTCCGCCGCAGTGCATCTTCATCACTACCAGCAAGGGCGAAGATCGCAAACTACGCATCGATGATTTCATTGTCGATGCCAACCTCTGCATAATGTGCGGGCTTTGTGAAGAGGTTTGTCCGGTTACCAGCAAGGAAGACAAGACCGATTACCCAGGCAGGGCGATTCAATTGACGCACCTCTACGAAATGTCAGCTTATTGTCATGAAGATCTCGTCTTTCACCTGCCTCAGCTCATTGCTATAGGCCAAGAGTTTGGCCGGCAAAAGAGCAAGGATCTGCCAGGCCAACCACGGACAGCTTGCTATTCCCGGCTGGCAGTGCATGTCAAGGAGCTAACCCGTGGGTAATCAGCTCGTATTTTATCTGGTGGCAGCGATCATACTGGTGGCTGCCAGCGGGGTCATCTTTCTAAAAAATACCGTTCATTCTACCTTCATGCTGGTACTGGCTTTCCTGGGCGTGGCAGTTGTCTATCTGATGCTAAATGCCGACTTTCTGGCAATGGCACAGGTCCTGATCTACGCGGGAGCGATAGTGATCATGCTCCTGTTTGCTCTGATGCTCACGCAACGCCGGGAAACTATCATGCTAGGTGGACCTGACGAAGGACGCAGTTTTGTGGGCGGTCTCGTGGCGCTTTTGCTCTTCGTGATATATTTTCGCATCATTGCCAGTTCGCCTTGGGCAAACCAGAATCTGACGCAATCGACCCTGGCCGCAGTTGTCAAAGATCCGCAAACCCAAGCGATCATAGGAACTGCTCCGATCATTGGCAAGGAGTTTTTCGGAACCTTTCTGTTACCCTTCGAAGTAGCATCAATCATCCTGTTGATGGCTCTGATCGGAGCTATCCTGTTAGCCAAGCGCGATAGCAAGAAGTCTTGAGGTCACTTTGATATGAGTTGGCTAAGCATTCCCCATCTGGCAGCGCCCTTCGGGTTATCACACTATCTCATTTTGGCTGGTGCGCTGTTTTGCTTGGGTCTCTATGGCGTGTTGACCTTGCGCCACGCCGTTCGCGTGTTGATGTGCCTGGAATTGATGCTTAACGCCGTGAACATCGTGCTGGTAGCTTTCAATAACTACTTGCCAGCGGTGACGCCCTTGCGTGGACAGATCTTCAGCCTTTTCGTCATAGCGGTTGCGGCAGCCGAGACGAGCGTGGCTCTGGCTATCTTCTTATTGATGTATCGGCATTATCAGTCTGTTGATATAGAGAAAGTCGATACGCTCAAATGGTAGGTAATATGCTCTCGCTACTAGTTCCGTCGATACCTCTGATAACTCTGGCCATAGCAGGTATCTGCGGTTTACTTTGGTTATCCGGCGAGCGTCGGGCAGCCATCTTCAACGCGGTTACCATGAGTGGCCTGGCAATCATGCTACTGGCTACTATTTGGCTGTTCATGCAAGTGGTCGGTGGCGTCACGATAGGGCGGCTAGAGTTGCCATTTTTGCAATTGGGGCAGCAGGAGCTCGCTGTCGCCTTACGGGTTGATAGTCTCTCTGCTTTGATGCTGCTGGTGGTAGCAGTGGTGAGTCTGCTGGTACAACTTTATTCCACTTCTTACCTGGCTGGCGATAACGGTTACGGCCGTTATTTCGCCTTCATAAATCTGTTTACTTTCGCCATGCTAGCGCTGGTGGTAGTGGATGATCTGCTAAGTATCTATATGTGCTGGGAGCTGGTGGGCCTGGGGTCTTATCTGCTAATAGGGCACTGGTACCAGAAGCCCGAGGCGGCGCAGGCAGCCAAGAAGGCCTTCGTAGTTACTCGCATCGGTGATTTCGGCTTCTTGCTCGGAATCTTGGTACTCTGGCAGATGTTCGGCACGCTAGATCTCACCCTGTTAGCAGAAAAGGTGCAACATCTGGAACTAGCCAAAGGGCTGCTTGGTTTGGCACCGACAGCCTCTTTGCTGTTAGCCATGGTGTTGCTATTTTGGGGTCCAATTGGCAAGAGCGCACAGTTTCCCTTGCACGTATGGTTGCCGGACGCCATGGAAGGACCGACACCGGTATCGGCGCTTATTCATGCAGCTACCATGGTGGCTGCTGGTGTATATCTGACCGCACGAACGATGTTCCTTTTTACCGCAGCCCCTTCACAAGCGCTATTGTTCGTTGGCTGGATCGGTGGTATCACGGCGTTACTAGCTGCGCTGATGGCACTAGGACAATGGGACATCAAGCGCATACTGGCATATTCTACCGTCTCGCAGCTAGGGTACATGATGCTGGCTCTGGGGTTCGGGACGCTGGGGCTAGCTGCCGCTATTTTCCATCTCTTCAATCATGCTTTTTTCAAGGCTTTGCTCTTCCTGGGTGCCGGGAGCGTAATACACGCAACCCATTCGCAGGATATTCGCGAAATGGGTGGGCTGCGCCGTTATTTACCCTGGACTTTTTGGCCCTTCACGATTGCCACCCTTTCGCTATCGGGTGTTCCTCTCCTCTCCGGATTCTGGAGCAAGGATGCCATACTGGGGTTAGCTTTTGCGCATGATCGGTTGCTTTGGGCCATCGGCACGCTGGTGGCCGGTCTTACGGCTTTCTATATGTTTCGGCTATGGTTTTACACTTTTACCGGCAATTATCGCGGCAAGAACGAGCATCATGTGCACGAATCGCCTTGGGCGATGACCCTTCCCCTGGGCGTGCTAGCGGTTCCAGCGATTTTTTCTGGCTACTGGGGAATCCCTTGGGCCAACCGCTTCAATGAGTTCTTGTTAGGTGGGTTAGCCCATGCGCCTGGTCTGGCGCATGCTGCTGGAGCGCACTCGACACACGCGTCTGGCGCAGTGGCGGGGGAACATGCGCAGCAACTGATCTGGGGCCTGCCTGGCCAAGAGGTCATGGTGATGGCAATTTCCACGGTAATTGCTTTGGCAGGGATAGCAATCGCCTGGCGTTGCTATGCTACGCGCCCCCCGCGCCAGTTTTTCGCCGCGGTGCAAGCCGCCGATCCTGTTCCGCTGCTAGCTGAACCGCTCGAGCGACTGGGGCTGGTATGGACTCTGCTATCGCGCAAGTTCTTCTTTGACGAATGTTATGCCTGGGTTCGCGACCGGATCTTCTTGGGTGGCGCCGCCATTTGTAATGGTTTCGACCGCTATGTGGTAGATGGTATCGTCAACCTGATCGCCTTGGGCAATCTGGGCCTGGGAGAGGGTTTGCGACAGACGACCAGCGGCAAGGTGCAAACTTACTTGTGGG
>JACQUT010000120.1 GCA_016267585.1 Cyanobacteria bacterium NC_groundwater_1444_Ag_S-0.65um_54_12 | reverse complement strand
TTGGCGTCGCGCCATAGGTGCCCCGCAGAATGAAGGCCGCGGTGACATTATCGGTTACCGTGCCCGACAGGCTGACCCGCCCTCTGGTAGTCCAAAAAGGGGTCAGGCGATCTTCCGGATCGTCCAGCAAAGTAGTGCGGATATTACCCTTGACCTAGGTAGTACTGGCGGGATTACCCGCTAACTGGAAAGCGTTTTTCCAGTCTTGCAGTTCTTTGACATCTTTTGCCAACCCGGCCTGTTGTTTTGCCAGGTCAGCAGTCTGGTCCTTGAGCTGTTGCACGCTCTCTAACTCTTTTTGGAACTCCAGGCGCAGTTTTTCTACCAGGTTACGATCGGAAGCTGATACCTTTTCTTCACCACGCGAGGCCACGCGATCCATGATCTGCGCCAAGGCTGCCGCCAGTTCGTAACGGCTGACCGCTTTGTTGCCCCGGAACGTCTTGTCGGGAAAGCCGCTCATTATCCGGTAACGCTCCATCAGGATCTGGATGGCAGTGTAAGCCCAATGGTTAGGGGCCAGATCTACCATTTGCGCGGCCCGGATCTCGGCGAACGCCGGCATGGTCAAGGTGCTCCAACCGAGCAAGCAGCAGTTAAATGCCAAAATGATTTGCCGACGATGCATGGATCCTCTCTCCCTAGTTTCCCCGTTTGGCTAACCGACTATACCCGACCTTACGGCGAATTAACAAAGGTACACTCGCAAGCTGGCTTTCGCTAGCATACCCCACAGCGCCGGCAATTATGGGTGATGCCTGGCGACGGCGCAACAATGGGGCAAGGAGGGCTTTGCTGGCCCAGCAAAGCCCTCTTGGCTTCTTGCAGCAGGAAACGCGGGTCAATTCCACTGGCAATATGGTCCCAGGGAGTCGGCGCGCCTGGCACGAAATTGCGGTGAAAGCCACGCTCTCGCATGGCGCGCCGATAAGCCGAAAGGTTACCGCCACCGGCCAATGCCGTTTCCAGGATATCAGCGGTGCGGCGATCGCCCCGGGCCAGCAACTCCTGGATGACGGCCCAAGCTGGTGAATCGAAACGGCATTGCACGCCCAGTTGCGCCAACGGACGTTTCAGCAGATCGAATATTTGCGCGAAGCGCTCGAGCGAAGCTGGCCGTTCCCACTGATAGGGCGTGAGCGCTTTCGGCACGAAAGGGTGCAGATCCACGACGAAACGTTGCATGCCCAACGGGCGCCCAACCTTGATCATATCTGCCAGGAGGTCGGCGATCGCCAGTACATCCTCGGTTGTTTCCTGTGGCAAGCCTATCATCACATAAACCTTGATCCCGGTCAGGCCGCCCGCTGCAGCACAGCGCACTCCTTCTAGCAAGACGCTATGGCTCAGTTGCTTGTTGATGCGGCGCCGTAGTTGCTCGCTGCCCGCTTCCGGAGCCATGGTAAGGCTCCTTTGTCCCCCATGTCGCAAAAGGCGTATCAGCTCAGGGGTGATGGCATCCGCGCGTATACTAGAAAGGTAAACCTGCAACGTCCGCTGGCACAAATGCTCACTTAGCGCTGGCAACTCCGGATAGTCGGATACCGCTGCCGCCAGCAAGCCAATCTTGTTGGTAAGCGCCAAACCACGCTCTACCTGTTCGAGCAGCTGCGCTAGCGGCCGATAGCGAACCGGTCGCAACACGAATCCTGCTAGACAAAAGCGACAAGCACGCGCACAACCTCTGGCAACTTCGATCAGGTAAGTGTCAGCAAATTCGGTGTGCGGAGTCAACACCGCGCTTTCGGCAGGATGAACCGCGATGTCCTTTTCCCAGCGCCGCTGGATAGTGACAGGCGCCTTCCCACCAGGCTCGAGGACCGCGAAACCGCCCTCGGCCGAATAGCGCGGCGTATAAAGCGCCGGAACGTATACTCCCTTGATCTGGGCCAAGGTCTCGCGCCAGCTCAGCTGGTCAGCTCCGCCCTGCGCCAGCAACCCCTCGAGAATTTCACCGATGATACTTTCGCCCTCACCGATCACCACGGCATCGAAAAAGGGTGCCATTGGTTCGGGATTGCTCCACAGTGCCGGGCCGCCAGCCAAAAGAAAAGGCTGCGCAGCGGTACGATCGGCCCAGCGTCGCGGCACACCGCCGCTATCCAGTAAACGTAATACATTCAGATAGTCCTGCTCGTAAGATATCGAGAAGGCCAGGATATCGAAATCCGGTAGCGATCGCCCGGTCTCGAGCGAAACGGGTGGCCCCGGCTGATCTCGATCCGGCAGAAATAGACGTTCGGCCGCAACGCCCGGATGGCGGTGCGCAGCTTGCCAGATGAGCTGAAAACCCAGGTTGCTCATGCCCAGCCGATAGAGATTGGGAAAGATCAGCGCCACGCGCAGTCGAGCGTTTCGCTTATCAGCCCAACGCCAACCATATTCGGTGGTCAGGTAATCTTGCCGTCTCACTAGTTCAGCAATACCATGAGACAGACATTGGAAACCATCTCAAGACATGCGGCAGTTTTCCCCGAGAGGCAACAGATGCGAACTATTGTAAATTCCTTGGTCGGCTTGACAGTAGCAGTGACGTCAGGCTGCGGTATTGGCAAGGACAATTTACCTCCCACCGCACTAATAGGACAACCTACGTCCGGACCGGTACTCCAGACCCGAACCGTTGGCTATGTTTCGGCCAAGGAAGGTCTGGTAATGGCCCAGCAGGCTGCCAGCCAGTGGGATACGGCGGCCGAACTGGCACGCATCGAAGGCACCACCATCGAGCACTCCTACATGCTAGGCGACTGGAATTACACTTTTTACTCGCCTTTCCAGCGCGATCTGGCGTTGCTGGTGATTTACGACGGCTTCATCACCAAGACTTTCACCGTGCGCCGTGAGCCTTTTTCCCGACCGATCTTTGGTGGAATTTTTCGGATAGATAGCCGCGAGGCCATCG
>JACQUT010000121.1 GCA_016267585.1 Cyanobacteria bacterium NC_groundwater_1444_Ag_S-0.65um_54_12 | reverse complement strand
GCATTGGCTATGTGGGATTGCCGTTAGCAGTCGAGAAAGCGAAAGTCAATTTTCGAGTTATTGGTTTCGATCGCAATCCTGCTCGGGTTGCCCAGGCGATTGCTGGTAATAGCTACATAAGGGACGTAGCGAATGATGAGCTACGAGCAGTGGTCGAAAGTGGGCACTTTACCGCAACGACTGACTTCAGCCGGCTTGCGGAGTGCGACGTGATCGTGATTTGTGTTCCGACTCCAATTACGGAAAATCGCGATCCTGATACTTCTTATATAGCGACGGCGGCTGAACAAATCGCAACTATTTTGCATCCCGGACAGTTAATCTGTCTCGAAAGCACGACCTATCCTGGTACCACGGAAGAAATCTTGCTACCTCGCTTGTCAGCGAACGGACTGGCGGTAGGCAAGGACTTTTTCTTGGCTTATTCTCCGGAGCGCGTCGATCCCGGTAACGCACGGTACACTACCCGTAATACCAACAAAGTAGTGGGTGGCATGACACCAGCTTGTCTAGAAGTCGCTACTACCTTCTATCAGCAGACTATCTTGAAAGTCATAACGGTGTCACATCCCAAGGTTGCCGAAATGACTAAGGTTTTCGAGAATACTTTCCGCGCGGTGAACATTGCCTTAGTTAATGAGCTGGCACTGCTATGCGATCGTATGGGAATTGATGTCTGGGAAGTAGTAGAAGCAGCTGCCTCCAAGCCGTTTGGTATCATGCGTTTCGAGCCAGGGCCAGGTGTTGGCGGCCATTGCATTCCAGTCGATCCATTCTACCTCACATGGAAAGCCAGAGAATATGATTTCCACACGCGTTTTATCGAGCTGGCAGGCGAGATCAACCTTCTTATGCCATATTTCGTGCGTGAAAAGGTTTTGCGCGCGCTAAGTCAAGAGCACAAAAGCCTTAACGGTGCCCGGATCTTGCTGATAGGGGTATCTTACAAGCGTGATCTGGATGATTGGCGAGAATCACCTGCCCTCAAGCTTATCGAAGTATTGCGACGCGATGGCGCCAAGATTGCCTACCATGACCCTTTGGTACCAGATTTTTCCTGGCAAGACCAGCATTATCGCTCGGTAGAGCTTGGCTCGGGCCTTAATTGGTCAGATTGCGCCGTAGTATTGACTGATCACAGCGCATTTGATTGGGAAAGGATAGCGCGCGAGGCTCCGCTGGTGGTTGATACGCGAAATGCGTTACGCCATGTAACGAACCATCGTGAAAAAATCAGCAAGTTATAACAGGCTGCCGAAAATTTCTCAAAGGCATAAAAATGCGTCTTCGCCTGAGTGGCTTGTTACCCAAGGGGGATTTGGCCCGCGGTATTACCGTTGCAGCAGGCGGTACAGCCTTGAGTCAGGTGCTCATGGTCGGAGCATCACCGATTTTGACCAGGCTTTATTCGCCTGCAGATTTTGGCACCATGGCGGTATTCAGTTCAATAATCGCCATCTTGATCGTCAACGTGTCTTGGCGCTACGAGATGGCGATCCCTTTGGCCAGAGATAGTAAGACAGCTACAAACTTACTTGTCATGGCGCTTTTTATGGTTGTCATGATGGCCATAGTCTACGGCCTAGGGATCGCATGGCTATCTGAGCGCATTATTCAGTGGGCACGCGCGCCAGCACTATACCATTTTCTTTGGTTATTACCGGTTACTTTGGCGGTGGCCGGTTTCTACCAAGCATTTAGCTTCTGGTCAAGCCGACGCAAGCAGTTTGCATTGATTAGCTACACGCGTTGCTGGCAAGCTTTCGGACAGGTCAGTATACAGCTAGCGGGTGGGATGCTTGGCTGGGGAGCTGCTGGATTGATTTTCGGAGCGATAGCCAGCCAAATACTAGGTGTTACTTCACTAATCAGGCGTGCTCAGCTTGAGCGAAAGTTGATTTCTTGGAGTCGTTGGCCAGAATTGCTACGACAATACCGAAATTTTCCACTTTTCACTGCCTGGGCATCGCTAGTCAATATTGTCGGAACGCAATCGCCACCATTACTTTTTGCCAGCTTCTTTGCCCTGGACACTGCTGGCTATTTCGCTTTGGCTATTCGCGTACTAGGCATTCCTGCAATGTTGGTAGGCGTCGCTGTCTCACAAGTATTCTATCCGATAGTAGCTGCGAACCAAGATGATGCTGGTCTTGCTTGCCAGATGGTCAAGCGAGTGGCTACCGGCCTTTTCATTGTTTCTTTTCCAGTATTCACGTTACTTGGTCTGTATGGTATTCCACTTTTTCAGTTAGCCTTTGGTACGGCATGGCAAGTGGCTGGTTACTATGCACAATATCTTGCCGTTACTTATGGTCTTTGGCTAGTGGCATCGCCTCTTAGCAGTTTTGCCTTGGTCAAAGGTCGGCAAGCCGAGTCGCTTTTACGGCAACTGGCCGAAACTACGCTGCGAATCGGCGCGATTTTATTAGGATCCAGGCTGTCTTCACCGGATCTGGCAGTGCTTTTCTTCACTCTTGCTGGCACCATTATTTCTTTGGTAAATCTCGGCTGGTATTTCCAGTTAGCTGGCACGAGCTTACTAGCGTGGTTGGGCGAGATTCGGGTACAGCTAGCTGGTAGCATTTTCCTGTTAGTTATTTTATCCGCGCTGCGCTATTTGCTTCCTATAGGTCCAGCGCTATTAGTTAGCGGAGCTGGCATCATTCTATTCGGCACATTGTCTTGGCGGGCGATTGCTCCACGATCGCACGGCTGAAGTGATCAAGGAAACAGCCTGACGATAAGGTGACCGGGTGTAAGAATGCCAGCTGGTTAATAATTGGACGATCGAGTTCTTTGAGATTAGCCGTGACCGATGGCCGATACCGACTACCGTGTCCGAACCGTACCGGGCCGATGTTTCCGCTCGCTCGGCAAGCGGGAGTTTTGCCCGGTTCGGCTAGAGTCAAGGGCAAGCCATCTTTGGTGGTCGCTTCGCGACCCTTGACTCTGGCCGACTTCCGGGCAGGGGCAGAAGCGTTGCCTCACGCGCTCTATCGGAGGATCGCCAAATGCTCGATGCTCAATCGCTTGCCACCCAGGCCGCCAGTCGCTTGCTGGCTAAACTGGTCAAAGTACCGGCTGTCTACCGGGATCTGGCAGATCAGGCCCGGCGGGCCGTGGCCAGCGTGCCGTTAAATATCGCGGAGGCGACCGGACGAGTGGGAAAGGATCGCTCCCACCACTTCCGGATCGCCTACGGTTCGGCGCAGGAGGCAACTGTCGCCATACAGCTCCTGGCATCCGTCGGGGTCTTATCCGGTACCGATGAAGTGAAGTTCGTGGCCCTGCTCGATCGGGTCAAGGCCATGACGTGGCGTCTGGCGGGACGCTGATCACAACCGGTCATCGGTATCGGTCCAGGTCCGGTACGGTCGTCGGTATCGGTCGTCGGGCCACAGTGGGAGCTGCCAGCTCGATCTTAAACTCATCACCCGTCCAGAAATTAACCATTCCTGGTGCATGCACCCGGGTGACCTGTACAGGCAGACAAGGATTGTCGATAATCATAATATGCAAGGTCGTAATAAGTCCATGTTCGCTGAAGAGGAGCGACAAGAGTCACAATCATCTGGCGATTTGCACCTTCAGCGGCCACCAGACTGGGATATGGCGCCTCCAGGCTTCACAGTAGTCAAGCAGTACACTCAGAGTCGGTTTGGCAGGACCGTTGTTGTACGTTCTTACTTGCGGCGGCTGCCGGCTAAGAATGCGAACCGCCTAACGAAGGAGAATCTCAAAATAGAAAAGGACAAACCCCTTGAGCCAGGGCGACCCGAATCCACGCGGGCCGGGGAGATCCCTTTCCCCTTGTTGGCGTTTGCCGTTTTCCTTTTGTCTTTCGCCGTGCTGGTTTACGAAGTTTC